>NZ_JBBOSU010000002.1 GCF_038005225.1 Solibacillus sp. FSL K6-1523 | reverse complement strand
TGTACATTGTGGCTTCTTTTAATCCATTAAATGTATGATTTTTTTTTTTCTTACCTTCATATGCCGTTTCACCATTTATTTTAATAATATTGTTATTCATATAAATGGAGTCAGGATTTTCATAGGACAGGTCTATTTGATCGACAGTAGACATAGCAGTTATTTCTTTTACTGACTCATAAGTTATAGCTTCATCTTCATAAAATTCCATTTCATAAAGTGCATTGATGTAATTATACGATGGAATAGAAATTATAAGCTTTACGCTTGTGACTACTTTATTGACGGGAATTGTATCTATTTTAATAGGTACAGAAACTTTAGGTTGAAATGTTTGTTTGTGTACTAAAGTGCTACCATTATAAAATTCAAAATCAAATATCCCCGTATTTCCCCCTCCTGCTCCTTTTCTCATATAATTGATCCATGCAAGTCGTATATCTTTTAATACAATAGATTTTTCAAATTTGGCTGTTAGAGTCCAAGGGGAACTCCAGCTAACGAAAGTAGTTGTATCGTTATCAAATAAGCTTGCAAACGATCCTCCCTCGAAACTAAAGTTACTTGTATCTGCTACACCTATCCATTGCGTATCCGAATAAAGCGCTGGTAATGGGTCTGATTCTAATAATTTAATTTTTGGGTTTTCTGTTTCTATGTCAAATTTGATTGACTCTATATCTCCATTGATATTTTCATTGGCTTGAACATTTAATGTTGTAATGACATTTGAAAAAAGCAACAAAAACATAAAGATATTAATTTTTTTTAACATATTTCCCCTCCTACGTTCCCGGGTATTTAATGGTTCCTCCAGTTTCCGGATATTCCGCTTTCCCTCCGGTGGTCGGTGGAGTTGCTGTCCCTTCTGGGTTTACCGGATATTTTACTTTGCCGTCACTTCCGCTACCTTCTGGCTTTGGTATGCTACCGTCCCCCTCTAAATTCTTCCCGCTGCCATCTGGATAAGGCAACGTTTCTAAATCTTCTTGGGGCCGTGGTGCTTCGCTGCCATCGTCTGGCAAGGTTTCAAGTGGATTAACAATATTAAATCCGCCTGTTGGATCGTCTCGGAACTGTATTTCCGGTGCTTCATTTTTTATATCATTAGCGTTAAAACTTGCGTTTCCTAAATTCGGATCTTCATTTCCCGTTGGTTTAGCAGGGTTACGCTCATCTACACCATTTAGAATGTCAAATATATTTGGAATACTCGGCGCTGGTAAATCTGGTACAGGTGGTGGACTAGCGCTACCTACAATCGTTCCAGACAAGAATCCTAAATAATCATCCCAACCGGGACACTCGAAAATGCAGCACATATAGCCCCAGTCTCCCATGTCCTCACAATAGCAAGGTGGTGGGCAATGGTCTTGGTCTGGATCTTCTTCACACGATTTTTCTTCTGTTGGTGGTCCTGTTGGAGGTGGTTCGGATTCTTCTCCGCTACCCTCCCCACCACTCGAAAAAACCCCCATTTCAGAAACATCATTTTCTTCTGTGTAATACTCTTCCATTTCTAAAGGATAATTGCCAGGGTTACCTGTATAAGTAATTTCTTCGCACATGTCTGTTTCTTCGTTTAAGATGCCGTTACCACAATCCTTTAAATCTTTTAGCGACTTCATGACACCACAAACCCACTCACCTTCTACGTAAGAACTAAATCCGTCATGTGCATATTGTGGTCCCTTAAACACACCAGAAAAAAGTGCTTCTCCTCCAGACATGACAGTAATTGGAGTGCCGTTTGGGTGAGCTATAGGACAACAATGGCTTTTATCATTAGGTGGAACTTGTGATCCTGTTCCCGGCATACGCTCATATTTTATACCGCTTCCGTTTTCTTTATATCCAGATGGATAATAATTTTTATCACAATAACTTTGGAATGCGTCCACTGGTTTTGTCGGTGGTAGTTTTTCTACTTTTGGTGTAGTAGGTTTAGTGTTTTTAATTACCACATCGACATCTGGTACAGGATGGATCGGTTTGGGTGCCGGTGGCGTTATCGTAATCGGTGGATCTGGTTTTTCCGGCGTTGGTGGTGGTGTCCCCCCTGGCAAATTAACCTTGTCACACTTGCTATTTTTTATATCCGCTTCCGATACATAGACTTGTATATATCCAAGTAAATTACGTCCTTGCATATCACTATAAATTCTGGATGTGTAATAGCCCGGACATGCATACGCGAATCCTGTTATACGTGTTTTAGCTTGCGTTCTTAGTATGTCGTCCGGGCTTTTAAAATCTGGATTTAGATACTTTGCATGCTGCGTAAATCGTGCCGTCGGCGAAACTGTAAAAGTAACGCGATTATTTGATACAACTGGATCACCTATCAAATTCGTTGTTTTTTTAAGCACTTGGATAGCATCTGCAGTATTTGCTTGAGCAAAAAGAGCAACTAAGACAAAAAGGCAGCAGACAGTTATTCTGCCCGCTGCCTTTTTTAAGGGTGTAATTAAATTACGCACGTTTTCCGCCACCAGCGTTGAACGCCTGACGAATTAGAGTAAATAGTTTTGGAGCAACTAAGAATGCTAAACCTAAAAGTACGAACGCTCCTACAACACCTAATAATGCTACACCAGAAGATAAAAGATCTCCGGCTGTAAACGGTAATGTAATTCCTGTGAAATCTAAATTCATGTTAATTTCCTCGCTTTCTATTAATCGTAATATTTTATATCATAGTCTCTATCGTCATCTGATTCAGATCCTTTTCTGAATGCTCTAATAGCAAGCACCAAAATTAACCCTACACAAGTCATAGCGACAGAGATTAAGACCATTGGAGATGCGAGTTTTACAAGTCCTGCGACCATATCCCAAAACTCGCGTAATCGAGCAGGAGTAAAAAAAGTGTGATCATACATTACTTTCTCACCGCTTCCGCGACTGCTTTAACAACCATGAATAACATTGCCCCTACACCTAAAATGGCAATGATAATCATTAAAAATGGCGCAACAATTTTTAAAATGAACGCGAACGTGTCCCACATAAAACTCCAATCCCAAACATTTTCTATGTCTAGCATGTGTTACCACCGTCCTCTTAAAAATTTCATTGCAATTATCAATAAAGCCACAACAACCGTGCTAATAAAAATAGCGGCTATGACGTTATGGTCCGAAAAAAACAATTTGAATGTGTCACCAATTAAACCACCAAGTACCGAATTTTCTTCGCTTATGGGCATTTCTCCATCGATGATTATTTCTTCGTCGACATTTACTTCTTCATCGTTGATTATTTCTTCATCCATTTCGTCGCCCACCATCCAATACTCGCATTACTAACCAAATGATCGCGTACGCTACTAATGCACCGCCGATTCCTACTGCAAAAACAGACACAATTTCTTCGGCTTCATAGATTGTAAACGTGTGTCCTTTTGGTTCGTATCCAAAAAACTCCACATCCGGAATATCAATAGATTGCTCTAGTTCTTCTTCAACTGGATCTACTTGATCAAATTCTTCTTCTGGATCCGGAATATCAACTGATATGTCTGGCACATCTACCATGAGCGACCACCACCCAGTACAGCTTTTAAAACAACAACAACGATCAGCACGCTTAAAAGCGTTGCAATTAGCACGTCCCCGAGTGTCATTTCATGTACTAAAGTAATGACATAATCGTCCGTCGTGTAATTTGTTGCGTATAGCTGTGGATCTTCCGGAACGAGTTCCAAAAAAGGATCTGATTTCGTTTTTATTTCTTCTACTAACTCGAAATCTATTTCCGGCAATTCTTCCGGTACTTTACTTGTTCCGTCACTTTCAACATCGCCCACCTCCACTTTTGGTGGTGGTTCTGTTGACGGTGTCTCTACTTCTGGTGATTCGCTTGTTCCGTCGTTTTTTTCAGATTCGGCAGGCTGCTGCGTTTCATCCGGAGCTGGAGCCGCTGGTTGCTGTTCCACTGCTGCCGAGTTATCTGTTTCTGGAACATTTGGAGATGTTGGATTTTCTTCGTCCATTTAGTCACCCCATTACGATTAAGAAAAGCAAAAAGGCGCTCATTTCCGCTAATAAATCCACGGAAACGAGCGCCCACATATAAAGAAACAGCAAAACGTAAAAGAAAGAATATACGTAATCCAAAAGATACAGTATACTAATCTACGTTGTGGTGCTACTTGAATGTAGCTGCTTCCGTATGTTGGTACGGTAGTACACTTGGAATCGTTGGCGCGATTTCGAGTGACTGCAACATTTTTTTATCTAATTTTCTTAAATCATGATTTTATCATAGAACATTTGCAATGCCCTGTAAACACTAAGTTACAACTTAATAACTTATATGTGAATAGCCCGAAATACCTACCAACAAGAAAATATCTACAAATTATCGACCTCATTTTAACTACATATATCCATCCAAAAGAACGTTCGTTCCCCTTTAGGATAAAGGGACCGGCGCATAATAGTATAATAATTTTATTATTAAAACACAGCACCATTTACACCCCTAAAAATTAATTAAAATATATATTCACATTTTGGACAAATTTCCCACGCCGCCCCGCCCCCCACTTAGAAAAAAGAAAATAACGCCCTAAGTTCTTTTGCTGGACTCGATATATTACGCCCTCAAATCAACTAATCACGATTTTAAAAACACAAATAAACTTGTGAACGAATTAAAAAAATAGATCAATAAAACTTGCAAAACGAATCCCAGCCCACATGCTTGCGCAGCAGCAACGCAATAGACCGCTTAATATACTTGTCCCTCAATCAAATTATCATGCGGTTTATTGCAAAAGCATTTAATCTTTTGATCTTTTTAATAAGCGCAGCGCCAAAAACTTGCGTAGCGAGTTTTTACATTCAATCCGTAGCCAGCGCAGCGTATACGTATATATATCTTTTAATAGCTTATTAGTATTAAACATAAGTATTAAGAGGTGGGTGGGGCATGTGGGAATTGTGTAATTTTCTGTGACAATTCCGAAATTTTAAGCCTTGGGTTCTTTTCTATTTAACTTTTCCATTATTCTCGCCTTTGCTTGCTCTTGTTCCTCTTCAGATAACTCCACAACGTGCATTCTTTCATTTCTCTTACTAAACCATTCCGGTTCTATTTCTTTCATTACAGACGTTTTTGAAGCGTTTGGAGATGTGTACGATTTTGTTAGATTTTCTATTTTTTTACGGATGATTATTGATAACATTGCTGGCGGATTATTTACGCCCTCTTTATTTAATAACGCATGGAATGACGACAACATAATTTGTTCTAATTGATTATGGTTGAATCCGTGTTGCTCTTTATTCTTTTTCATTAAGTTATATACGATTGCTACCAACTCTTTAAATTTAGCCATTTCAAGATCGTTTGAAGGCTTGTACGCATTTTTCAATTTCTGGTACAATGTTTGCTCTTTTCGTTCTTTTTTCGGTTGTTCTTGTTCTTTTTTAGGCTGTTTTTGTTGTTCCGCTGCCATTTCTATAGCTTCATTGTAAATACCCATCATACGCTGCGCTTGCTTGTATTCTGCCGCCAGTAGCTTCTTGGCTTCTTCTAATTCATGTTTTTCTTGCGCTACTTTGTATGCGTAAACTTCATTGTATGTATTAAAAATGATTACGTTAGCTGTTTTAGATCCACGCCCTTTAATCATGCGTTGACCAGCGCATTTTATAAGAATGCCCCATTCTTCGGCTTTGTCTAATGTGTCTCGGATTGTGTCACGTGATACGTCATGCCCTAAAATTGCTTTGCAATCTTCCATGTATGTGCGATATGACGCATTAGAAACGCCTGGAACCTTAAATGCGCGTTGACGCACGACTTTAAGCACTTTTATTTGTAGTTTTGTGAAGCGTTTTTTGTGTACTGACATGATCATTTCCCATTGAACATTGAATTGATCCCCACTTGAAAATTTTGAATAAGGTACTAATAATTCTAATTTATGATTGTATAAAGTTGTTTTTTCGAATGTCCAACGTTGTTGAACTTGCTGAGTTGCTGCCATTTTAATTTCTCCTTTTTGTTTCATTCAAAAAGAAAAGCCCTTTCTCTTGTGTACGAGAAAGGGCTTGTAAGATTCTGCTTTACATTGACGGTTCGGTCGTGCTACCATTGCTGTAAAGCATTATCAGCAAGTTCCTTTCGTACTCTTAATACGAAATGGAATGTTGTGCAAGGGTCGCCAAAACCTTTTCACAACAGCTGGCTTTTTTTTTGTCCGAAAATATGTTATCTCTATTCTAACACATTGATAGATGGTAGCAATGGGTTAAAATGTAAATTAATTGTTTTTTTCTTTTAATCTCTTATATAACGTGCTACGACTAACACCTGTCATTTTTTCAATTTCTACGCCACTGTATTGCTCTGACTTGTACAATTTAATTGCGCGTTGTACGGCTGCATCGTTTTTTCGTGGTCTACCACCGTTTCTACCCCTTGCTCTTGCTGCTTCAATCCCTGCCTGTGTTCGCTCCTGGATCATTTCCCTCTCAAATTGCGCGAGTGCTGCCATTATATGAAAAAGCATTCTGCCTACTGCCGTTGACGTATCTATATTTTCCTTCAAGCTAATAAAATTAATTTCATTTGCTTCGAAATACTCCATTAACTCAATTAAATGCTTCGTACTGCGCCCTATCCGATCCAATTTCCAAACGACCACCGTATCGCCAGATCGTAGCATTTTTAACATTTCATCCAGTTCTGGACGTGATCTATCTTTACCGCTTATTTTTTCCTCAAAAATTTTAATGCACCCAGCTTCGGTAAGAGCATCTAATTGCAATAATAACTCTTGATCCATTCTAGAAACGCGCGCATAACCCACGTGCATATTTAAACCTACTTTCTTTTTACAAATTATTAAATATATTCGTATCTACCAGGCTTTTTAGGATCTATCCCTAATCGTGCATAACTCTCAAAAAGTTTTTCGATAGGGAATCTACCCTTTTCATACAATCTAACTTGACCTGCGATTTCTATTGCAATCAAAATTTCTTCTTTTTTCAATATGGGTACTATTTCAAGTAAAGCCTTTGTTACTGCTGCTTCATCTCCGTCCATTTCCCTTAAAAATCTTTGAACAACCGCTATATCATTTCTTTCCCACCGATAAGACACTTATTAATTCCTCCTTACTAAAAACATCATTATTTTGTTCTTTAATTGTTAATTTTATTATATATCAATACATAGATTTAAACAATAGTTTTAACACAGTAAATACAACAAAAAAAGGCTGCGTATGCAACCCTTGTTGTTTGTCCTAAAAACAATCGTTTTTGCTACACTATTACATTTAAACAATAAGGACCTTATTTGGATCATACGAGTCTAAAAAACTATCCACTGACCAAAAAGAGTACGAATTAATTAAATCATCAATCTTTTTAATACCCCTATCATCAGCATCCTGCAAATCTTTCAGATCTCTGACAACCTCATCCAAAATAAATTGCACAACTTTTTTAACATCCTCTTGCGACATATATTTTTCATTCGCCATTTTTCAACTCTCCTTTGTCGTTTTTTGTCCCTCTCTCCGGTAGGGTAGGGGGCTTAGTTTAATATTAAACAAAATTACAACTAATTAGATTTCAAACGTTTTTTGCAATATATCATCTTTATTTATACAAATTTCTTTGTCGTTAATAACGTCATGAAATTTGTATTGTCCTTCGTTTAACCCTAAATAGTAATAGCCTTTTTCATCGGCTAATTGATGAGCAAATATTGTTCCTAAAAGTTCATCTTCCAGAGCGCTGGCTATAAGAGCGTTTGATATAGGTTCATTTTTAATAAACATGTATAGTCCACCTCAATCCGTCCCTATATATTTTAAATAATTTTTGTAATCTCCATTTTGTAATCATCGATTTGTTTATAGGTCCAAATTGGTCCACTTGCTAGTTTTTTTAAAGGATTAGGAAATGAACCTCTTTTTATGTAGGTACTCACTTTTCTTTTATCCCAACCAAGAATATCCGCAGCTTCGGCTAGTCCAACAAGTGGGGGGATAGTCATACCTACATTTTCTAAACGTCTTTTCCCATTAATATCAAAGAAATTTTGAAGGAATCCGATATATTCCAACGCGTATTCTTCTTTTGCAATACTGCGGGCCCATCCTACCGTCGTAGCTGTTTCAATTTCATTTTCGTTATATCCTGCATAAAATAGGTTATCTGAAAGTTTAAGTACCCAGTAATGATAAGGTGTACCACTAAGTTGTAAACCTTTAAACTCCAGGATCGTATACTCCGTAATCATAATTATCCACTCCAATTCCTTTTGTATGACTTTATCATACATTTAACGTATGATAAAGTCAACATTTTTCCGTGGATTTAAAAATAAAAAGAATCGAAAATGTTTAGTATGACACTAGATACATTTCGATTCTTTTAATTGACTATTTTATTAAAAAATAAATAATGGCTGCCACTGTACCCCCACCAAAAACCGTATATATTTTGCTCTTGACCTGGTAGCGCATTTCTTTTTTTATCTTACGCTTTATCTTGCGCTTTAAACTACGCACAAAGGCATTCATTAGCTTTATCCCTTACACCTGACAAAATGTATAGATGCTCTTTAAAATCGACTGAATCTGCTTTGTCGCTCTCCTGTGTAGCTTTTGCAATATAAGAGCGTAAAAACTCATGAAGCAATTCCAGGTCTTTTATATTCATGTTTAGTGCATACGCTGTATACTGACCCTCTAAAGCCTTTTTAGATTCACCCATTATATAATCATAGCTTTGTAAAAAGGCTGCACGATCATTTGTATATTTACTTTTAATTAAATTCCGGAAAGATTTACGCATAACTGACATATGCAATGTTAACGCTGCAGCTTCTTTTTCTCCGATAAAAATGATCATGCTTTCAACTCCTTTTGGATCTCATCTGCGTAATTAAGTAACTTATTAATTTCATTTTTATTTAATTCTTGGTACTTAACCAGGTAAAAAATATTTCGTCCAACAGGCACACGGCGCTTGTCTCCTAGCGCTTTTGCTCGTCTCCAATGTATGCATCCGGCAGGTAACAAAATATAGTCCATTAACTTGGCCATGTGCTCAGCAACCTCGAGCGAATGATAAAAAAGAAATGTCTGCATTTTTTTATTGTAAGAAATAAATTTCTGCTCGCTGCTCATTATTGATCGTGGAAACAAGTACGCAAGCTGACGTGGATCTTTTGTTTTATAATCTCCTGGTACTAAACTAAAATCACTTAATGGATTCATATTTTAATTTTCCCCCTGGCTTCGTCGTGTATTCTTGCTAGTTCGTCCCAAAATTCGTCGGCTTGTCTATCGTTAGCTGGTAACGGGAACCCCCTAACAAAAGCATTTGTATCGTATAGATTTAGCTTATAAATTTTATTTGCCTTAGCTTGCGAAATAAATGCTTTGCGTAAAAACTCGCCAGTTTGGTTGTCATAAAAATTAAGGATAAACCCTGCTTTAACGTGCTTAACGCTTACTTTAACCTCTATTAATACTCTAATCCGGCTATCTAAAAAATTGATTGATGGTGTAGCGTAAATTTGCACTGATTGCATTTTACGCATATACATCAATACTTCAGTTGATATTCCTGCCTGGAAGCTAGACCATTTACGGTTACTAAAGTTAATATGTGACTCGTCCCAACAACAAATCGATCCCTGGACACGTGCAACGTTATACCAGTCTTGGTAGCTGTCTATTGGTAGGCTATCCAACAATTCGTAGTTACTGAATAATTGGATAGATCCACCGTCCTTTTCGACCTGCTCTTTCCACCAATGGGCTAGGAGTGACATATTAAAAGTTTTTCCGGCTCCTAATCCACCCTCAATGCAAATGTGGTACGGCACTATCGACCACCGCCATTTCCAACGACCTTAGCAGCCTCTCCACGCGACGTTAAAATGATTGGTTTTGGTGGTTTCGGAATTAACTCTTCAATCGTATCTAAGTAGTACGATGGGTTTGCTACCGCTACCTTAAATGTGCTTGTTAAACTCTTTACAATATCTTTGTATGGATCTTTATCGCCATGCAAATATTCATTTTTCCCAAGCTCCTGCAGGAACAAAATTGCCCTTACCTGGTCCTGGGTTAAATTTTGTGCATGATCGCGCATTAGCTCCAGGACTTGCTTTACATCTGATACGTGTTGCACTTCCGGGAATAGGCTGTCTCCTATTGCACCTTGGAGCTTCTGTCCATTGTCCAAATTCGTTTTTTCCACTACTTTTCCACCCCATACTTCTTAGGATTAGGCTGCGTTAGATCAATCGCCCAACTTGTGCCGATTTTTTTCGCATTGATTTTCCCCGTTTGCGCTAATTTTTTTACGTTTTCGTCGGACATTCCCCACTTTTCTGCAGCAGTTTTAGTGTCCCCGATATTATTTAATATGTTCATTTTTTATTACTCCTTGGGAATGATGCTTAGATCAATTGATCCAAGCATCATTTAGTCAATGTTATTATTTCTCTTTATTTACAAATAGCATCGGTACTATATATATACAAACCAAACCAAAAATGAAAATGACCGTTGTAACGATCACCGCAAACTCTCCAAACTCACCGTACAGAGTTGCACGTACTTTCGGTTCTACTACTAAGAAGAATAAAAGCGAGTAGGATATAAACATTAATAAATTACCGAAAGTTTTCTTTAACAAATTAAATTTTTTATTCATTTCATTTCCTCCATTTTACCGCAAACGGTATTTGATATTTCAAATATACCATCTTCCACTTTTACCGTCAACGGTAATTTTAGATAGAATGAAAAAGTTTTAAAATGCTGCTACGATGATCGCAACAAATAATAAAAAGACCATTGCCCATTTAAACAAATCGAAATTCGGGTTATCTTTTGGTTCGGGTTTATATTGTGTTAGCTGTTTTAAAACAATTGACCTTTCTAACGCTGCCAAACGCATCGTTTCGTTTACGTACTGCGTTTCAGCTTTTAAAACATAGATAAGCCCCTCTGACGATGTAAATACCTCACAATCGGCTCGTGGCACTTTATAACGTCCTGTACTTGTCACTGATAAATCATCTACACCATCAATATAAACAACATCCGACGTTCGTTTTTCCATATCCATCACAACTAAACGATCCGTAGACATTTCAAAAAAATCATCTTCTTTTTTTCTGTTGAATAATCCCATCACGCCATACCTCTTTTTCTTTTTACGCTGCCATTTTTACGTTCCTGGCGCTTGTAAAATTTGTAGCCGATCCAGGCTGCAGCCAACAAGCCCATACCCCCACTAAAAGCCACAAAAAACATATACATCATTGCTCCCGCGATTGTCTCTGATAATGTCATAGTTACCACCATTGAACCCCTTCTTTTGTTTGATAATACATGCGCATAAGCACCCTTACGATCAAAAGGATACTGAACAGCACCATTGAGAGTAATAATGAGGAGATCACCAGCTGCCACTCTCTTGGTAGATCCCCGAATATACTTAAATATTGATTTACATTTAGACCTTGCGCCGTTACAAGGTATATACCCCTTAGCTTTTCAATTGCTAGATCCAGAAATGCTATTGGTGGCGCAAATATTTTATTGATAAAGCTAACAATTGCATTATAAAAATACACGCAGCTGCACCGCCTTAATTATTTTTTAATGTGCCAATTACTTTCATGACACCGAATGCCGTCATGATCCAGATTACAAAGAGTAAAATGTATGCTACTACATCCAGCTGCAGCACGTCCATCGATTCAACAATACGTCCCATCATCTCCGAATAACCGTGACCGCTGCTCTCTCGCTCTGTGTAAAATAAACTTCCGATTGTCCTTACAAAACCTTGCACAAAAGCCCATAAAAGCTTTCCTAATTCAAATAGCACTGTAAAGAGCTTTACTGCTAACACGCCGATCATGTAAAGCAAATACATTAATCCTCTTATGAGGTCGTATATGACCATAAAAAAACTGACTAATACATCAATGAGCGACTGGAATAACCTTTGTAAGAGTTGTCCCAACCAAACAAACAATTCATACAGTAATCTAAATAAATTGCTAAATGCACTGTAAAGGAAGTCCCCAATTGAAAGGAGGACGTTCACGATGAACCTCATGACTACTTCCGCGATATTCCCGATCATTGTGAACGTCCCTCCTTACTAACTAGTACGACGTTTTCCCCCGCCGTTCAAAAAAAATGCATCTACTATAACTTCTCGTAGTCGATCTGCTACTGCTATTGTTAAAAGAATGAAAATTATTGGTGCGAAATATGGAAGAAACGTCGTCATTGCTACGTTTAAAACCTCTGACATTATTCGTTTGTCCTCCTTCCGGATGCTTCAATTTTTACAGATTTTTTTGCTTCAAGCGAAAGCCTAATTGTCTTAATCAATTTAGGTACAACAAGGAATGACAATCCTAGCAAAAGAAAAAGACCTACAATCCCCGCTAATGCTACCCCTGTCCCTAATAAATTTTCAGCATCCAAGGGGATATCCACTTCAAACCCTGTTTTACCAGGTATAACTACGGGTCCCACTTCGCGCCCTGTACCATTCTCGACGGGTACAATTTTTATATCTG
Organism: Solibacillus sp. FSL K6-1523; assembly: GCF_038005225.1. Classification (NCBI taxonomy): domain Bacteria; kingdom Bacillati; phylum Bacillota; class Bacilli; order Caryophanales; family Caryophanaceae; genus Solibacillus; species Solibacillus sp. FSL K6-1523. The sequence goes on along the minus strand of NZ_JBBOSU010000002.1, from coordinate 834 downwards.
GTACACCTAAACTATTAAAAGTAATATCCGCAGCTGGGATTGTATATTTTAACGTTGCTGCATCAATCGTTTTATACTCCTTACCGCCCATCATTATTTTTATTTTTCCAGACGTAGGTGCTTTCCATGTCAAATTGTAATCGCCTTTTTCATTTTCTGGATCGGTAGGCAATAACTCACTATCCTTTATTTTTACTTGTTTTGTTTTTGCTTTGACTGTAACACCAGGTGTTTCAGCTCCAATATCACTAATCGTTGTTAATTTATATTCGTAATTTGCATCAGCTGCTACGGTCAAATCTTTAAAATACGTTCCGTTTGTCACAAAAATAGGTGCATAATCATCGTTTTTGGCAAATGGTATTAGACTTTTTGCACTCGCCATAAAACTAGGATTTTTCCTGTATATTGATACTGTTTTAAAATCTGAATATACAGGCAGACTCCAGAATAATTCCACGTCTTTTTCGGTTGTAACTGCTCTCAAATCCCTTATTTCTTTCGATGGTATTTCAATCATTTCTGATAGCCCGTTTGAGCGACCACCGTCATTTACCGCAACGACTCGATACGTATATTTTTTACCTGCTTTGACATCCTTATCATTTAAATAATTTGTTACATGTTTGTCCGATATCAAGTCTCCATTTTTAAAAATCAGCACATAGTCTGCGTCAGTAGGCTTTTTAAATGTCAATTCAACTTGTCCATTTACAAATTCAATTTTAAAATCTAGAACATCTTTTGGTTTGTCTGGTTTAGTTAATTTAGTTTTTACATCTATCTCTGTCCAGACAACCACATCATCAAAATAGACTGTGCCAACTTCAATTT
>NZ_JBBOSU010000001.1:4302500-4392542 GCF_038005225.1 Solibacillus sp. FSL K6-1523 | reverse complement strand
GCTAGTTCGTCCTTTCATTAGTTCATGTCTTTCTAAATTCAGTTAAAAAGAGATGCAATAAGATTCATTTATATGGTCATTCAACAGAACGTTAAAAATATGCATTTTTCGATAAGAAATATAAAGTCATACACATAACTATACGCTGTGGATAACTGTTATTCAATACAGGTGTAAAAAATTGTCCACAGATTATCAACAGTTGTGGATAAAATATTTCCCGAGAAAGTATTCCACAAAGTAAAACACAGTTATCGTAACAAATAAATGCAGGCATTTCAATACTTAAACAATCTTATCCACATAAAAATAGATTATCAACGTTCGAGTTGTCCACAGGTATAGAATTTGTGAAAAAGTTGTAGATAAGGGGTGTGGATAAAAAAAGTAGATTAAAAAATTACTCACAACTTACAAGGGCCTTTTTTGTGGATTTGTGGATAACTCAGGAAGAGGAGAAACTAGCTTAAATATCTTCGAACTGAGTAGCTATTTAACTTATTTCAGCGGAAGTCCCTTACTTCTATAAGGGGGAGTCTGAGTGACTAACATCCCTAGTAGGCGAGTTCAAAAAAGTCCGGAAGCAATTACGTCGGGGTGTAAATGATGAGGAGTTTTAAACAAAATAATGTTCAAGCTAGATTTGAAGTGTTTTGAAGAAAGTACAATGATAGAGTGTTTGATCAATCCATCTTTAATTAACTAATTTTCAGTTGTGTATGTATGAATATAAATAAGTAGCCCAAAATGAAGAGGGGATTTTTGCAGGCATTAAAGAGGTGGATTAAATAAATTAGGACCAATCCAGGTGATAATGACTAACTAAATTGCATAGTGCATGTTATAATGTTTGAAGTAGTCCATGAACAAAATACGAAAAAAACGAATAGGCATTGACAAACAGTCAAAATTATTTATATAATGTCATGGTCTGTATGTAGAAATAGATATAGGAACATCGAATGCAGGAGGTGTATACAAATGAAACGTACGTACCAACCTAAGAAACGTAAGCACTCTAAAGTTCACGGTTTCCGCGCTCGCATGAGCACAAAAAACGGCCGTAATATTTTAGCTGCTCGTCGTCGTAAAGGAAGAAAAGTATTATCAGCATAAGTCCACTGAGCCACATCAGTGGTCTTTTTTTCTTTTATTTTCGATTGAAGCAAAAAAAGAACCAATGATTAGATGGGACAGGTGAATGGATCAATGAATAAACGCCAACGTATTAAGAAAAATGAAGACTTTCAAAAGGTGTTTAGAAAAGGTAAGTCATTCGCGAATCGCCAATTTGTTGTTTATTGCTTAAAAGGTGAACAACAAGAGGCGTTTCGCATCGGCTTATCAGTAAGTAAAAAAGTTGGGAACGCGGTTACACGTGTTCAAGTTAAACGCTATATTCGCCAAGCTTTTCTTGAGTTAAAAGATGAAGTAAGAAAAGATATGGATTATGTTATTATCGCCAGAACGCAGGCGGCCACATTAAATTTTCATGAAACAAAAAGTAGTTTAGAACATGTATTAAAGGTTGCACGTGTTCTAAAAAAATAATATTAATAAATTATTGGAACAATTAGTAGTATGAAGACGTATTCACATGGTAAAATATCGACATAAAATTGAATAGGTTTGCTTTAGGAGGAAGAAGATTGAAGAAAAATCTTTGGGTAATGCTGTCACTTGTATCAGTAGTTTTACTTCTTTCAGGTTGTACAGAATTTGACCAGCCAATTTCATCTAAAAGTGAAGGCTTTTGGAATGAATTTATCGTTTGGCCACTCGTATCATTTATTAAACTTTTTGCTGACATGTTTTCAAGCTACGCATTGGGGATTATTGTTGTAACAATTATTATCCGATTAGTTATTTTACCGTTAACAATTAAGCAAATTAAAAGCTCTAAAAAAATGCAAGAAATTCAGCCGAAGTTAAAAGAGTTACAAGCAAAATATAGCTCTAAAGATGCGGCGACACAACAAAAATATCAGCAAGAAATGATGCAATTAATGTCGACTTCTGGGGTAAACCCACTTGCTGGATGTTTACCAATCTTTATTCAAATGCCGATTTTAATTGGTTTCTATCATGCGATTAGCCGTATGAATGCGACACCAGCATTTGAATTAGGTACATTTTTAACGCTGCCATTAGCAGAACCAAGTATATTATTAGCAATTATTGCGGGTCTTATCCAATACGTTGTATTAATGACAGGTCCAGCTGTGGACAATCCACAAATGAAAATTATGATGTATATCATGCCATTAATGATCATCGGTTTTGGTATTATTTTACCAGCTGCTTTATCATTATATTGGGTAGTCGGAAATATTGTTTCTGTATTACAAAACCTTGCAATTTACAAACCTTGGAATAAAAATAAACCGGAAGCTGCCGACACAGGAGGAGCGAAATAGTGAAACAAACTACGCAAATAGGCGCAACAGTAGAAAAAGCGATCTCATTAGCGTTACAAAAGCTTGGCCATTCACGTGAACAAGTTGATGTGGAAGTTTTACAAGAAGGTAAAAAAGGATTTTTAGGTTTTGGGGCGCGTCCTGCTGAAGTACGCGTCACTGTAAAAGAAGTTGTTCAATTAAAAGTGAATGAGGAAATTGCCGAACAGCCAGTTATTGTTGAAAAACAACAACAAACGGCTATGGAAATTTCTGAGGAAGAGCCAACTCATGTAAATGAGATACAATCAATTCACCAAGAACTACAAGTTGAGGTAGACCCGATTGAAGAAGCAAAAAAGTATTTAACAAGTATTGCAGAACCAATGGGCATTACAGATTTATCAATCGAACATACATCGGATGGTAAAAATGTTTCGTTTAAATTATCAAGTGAGAAAGCAGCTTTATTAATTGGTAAGCGTGGCTATACATTAAATGCGTTGCAGCAAGTAACACAGCTGATGTTAAACAAAACAGCAAAATCGTTCATGATTTTACAAATGGATGTAGAGGATTATCGAGAACGTCGTCAAGTAGCACTGGAACAATTAGCAGAGCGTATGGCAGATAAAGCAACGCATACACGTAAGCCTGTAGCATTTGAACCAATGGCATCATATGAACGGAAGATTATCCACAATGCATTAGCAAATCGCCTAGATATCGAAACATATTCCGAAGGCGTTGAACCAAATCGCTATTTAGTTATTGAACCGATTCAATAACAAGAGAGCAAATCACTTTTATTTATACAGACAATAAAAACGGCCTATTCCATTGGATAGGCCGTTTTTATATTGTTATTAATCATATTCCGAATTTGGATACAAAATGCTATGCAAAATTGATTAAAATAGAGTTAAACGACATTACTTTAGATTTTACTTAAAATATGCTAATCTAAATTGTTAGAGAGTACAGTTCGGTAACGACTTATCCACATGTGGATAATGCTGAATTAGGAGGATACAAATGGAATTCGATACGATTGCTGCAATATCCACACCTATGGGAGAAGGAGCTATTGCGATTGTTCGTTTAAGTGGCGATGAAGCAGTAGAAATTGCAGATAAACTATTTAAATCACCAAACGGGAAACATTTAACAGAAGTACCGTCACATACAATTCATTATGGACATTTAATTGATCCAAAAACGAATGAAGTAGTAGAAGAAGTAATGCTATCATTAATGCGCGGCCCAAAAACTTTTACGCGTGAGGATGTTGTTGAAATAAACTGTCACGGCGGAATTGTTTCAGTAAATCGTGTATTACAATTAGTATTACGTTCAGGTGCTCGCTTAGCAGAACCAGGAGAGTTTACAAAACGTGCCTTTTTAAATGGGCGAATTGATTTATCTCAAGCTGAGGCGGTAATGGACTTAATTCGTGCAAAAACAGATCGTGCAATGAATGTGGCACTTGGTCAAATGGATGGAAAATTATCAAGATTGATTACTTCTTTACGCCAAGCGTTACTTGAGACATTGGCACAAGTAGAGGTTAATATAGATTATCCAGAGTATGATGATGTAGAAGAAATGACGATTCCAGTGTTGCTAGAAAAATGTAGCTGGGTACGTGAAGAAATCATTCAATTATTACAAACATCATCTCAGGGAAAAATTTTACGTGAAGGACTTTCTACTGTTATTTTGGGACGACCAAATGTAGGGAAATCCTCGCTTTTAAATAGTTTAGTACAGGAAAATAAAGCGATTGTGACAGACATTGCAGGGACAACGCGTGATATTATAGAAGAATACGTCAATGTGCGTGGTGTACCATTACGTTTAGTAGATACAGCAGGAATTCGAGAGACAGAGGATATTGTAGAAAGAATTGGTGTGGAGCGTTCGCGTGAGGCGTTAAAGGATGCTGATTTAATATTACTCGTTCTTAATTACGGGGAAGAATTATCCATTGAAGATGAGCGTTTATTCGAAACAATTCAAGCGATGGATTATATCGTTGTGGTAAATAAAACGGATATTGAGCGTAAAATTGATTTAAATCGTGTGCATGAATTAGCTGGTAAGCATCGTGTTGTAACGACTTCATTATTAAAAGAAGAAGGCGTAATCGAGCTTGAAGAAGCCATTTCTTCCTTATTCTTTGAAGGTCAAATTGAGGCAAATGATTTAACATATGTTTCAAATGCGCGTCATATTGCATTACTTCACCAAGCACAAGCGACAATTGAAGATGCATTAATGGCAGCAGAATCAGGTGTTCCAGTAGATATGATTCAAATTGATGTAACACGTACATGGGAAATTCTTGGTGAAATTATTGGAGATACAGTGCAAGAAAGTTTGATTAATCAACTATTCTCACAATTCTGTTTAGGGAAGTAAACTCTATTTAAGTAAAGAAAGGAAGAACAGCATGCCAACAAAATATGAGGCAGGCACATTTGATGTGATAGTTGTCGGAGCAGGACATGCCGGCGCCGAAGCAGCTTATGCAGCAGCGAAAATGGGTGCAAAAACACTCATGTTAACAATAAATTTAGATATGATTGCATTTATGCCATGTAATCCTTCAATCGGCGGACCAGCAAAGGGAATCGTCGTGCGTGAAATTGATGCATTAGGCGGTTTAATGGGGAAAATTATAGATAAAACCCATATCCAAATGCGTATGTTAAATACAGGTAAGGGACCTGCTGTACGTGCTTTACGTGCACAAGCAGATAAATTCCAATACCAAAATGAAATGAAACGCGTATTAGAAGAAGAACCAAACTTACAAATTCATCAAGCAATGGTCGATGAATTAATTATTGAAGAAGGCGAAGTTAAAGGGATTATCACACAGATTGGTGCGATTTATCGAGCGGCAGCTGTTATTATTACAACAGGTACGTTTTTACGTGGCGAGATTATTATTGGTAATTTAAAATATTCATCAGGACCAAATAATCAGCAACCATCCATTAAGTTGGCAGATAACTTAAAAGACCTTGGCTTTGATTTAATTCGCTTTAAAACAGGTACGCCACCTCGTGTGAATAACCGAACAATTGATTATTCAAAAACGGAGATTCAACCGGGTGATGATGTACCCCGAGCATTTAGCCATGAAACGACGGAATTTATTATGGATCAGCTTCCTTGCTGGTTAACTTATACAAGTGAGCAAACACATAAAATCATTGAAGATAATTTACATTTGTCTCCGATGTTCTCAGGCATGATTAAAGGGACAGGTCCGCGTTATTGCCCATCTATTGAGGATAAAGTAACACGCTTTAGCGATAAACCGCGCCATCAAATTTTCTTAGAGCCAGAGGGACGTAATACACGTGAAGTTTATGTACAAGGGCTTTCAACAAGCTTACCAGAACATGTGCAAAAGAAATTAATTGCTAGTGTCCCAGGTTTAGAAAATGCAGAAATGATGCGTGCTGGATATGCAATTGAGTATGATTCAGTCATTCCAACGCAACTATGGCCAACACTCGAAACGAAAAAAATTATCGGTTTATATACAGCAGGTCAAATTAACGGTACGTCAGGTTATGAAGAAGCCGCTGCCCAAGGATTATTAGCAGGAATGAACGCAGCAGCGAAAATTTTAGGTCGCGAAGAAATCATTTTAAGCCGCTCAGATGCATATATGGGTGTACTTATTGATGATTTAGTAACAAAAGGAACAAATGAACCGTATCGATTATTAACATCACGCGCGGAATACCGTTTACTTTTACGTCATGATAACGCTGACTTACGTTTAACAGAGACAGGCTATAAAGCTGGTTTAATTTCAGAAGAACGCCATGCACAATTCCAGTTGAAAAAGCAACGAATTGAAGGAGAAATTACACGCCTTCGTGAAGTGATTATTAAACCAAATGAAACGACACAAGCTGTTATTCGTTCTGTTGGTGGAACTGAATTAAAAGACGGAATTCGTGGAGCGGATTTATTAAAACGTACAGAAATGCATTATGAGCATATCGCGTCATTAATCCCGCCAGAAGTAGCATTGTCTGAAGATGAGCAAGAGCAAATTGAAATTCAATTAAAGTATGAAGGCTATATTCAAAAGGCGATGCAGCAAGTAGAAAAAATGAAAAAGTTAGAGAATAAAAAAATTCCGGAAAATATCGATTATGATGCGATTTCAGGAATTGCAACAGAGGCACGGATTAAATTAAAAGATGTACGTCCATTATCCATTGCACAGGCATCTCGTATTGCAGGTGTAAATCCAGCAGATATTTCAATTTTACTTGTGTACATTGAGCAAGGGAAGATTGCTCGGATCAATATGAACTAATTATAAGAGTGCCCTTTAAGAGCAAAGACTGATTTGCTAAAAAGAGACGTAGTGAAAAGCTTGCTACGTCTTCTAAAGGTGCTTTTTCATAAAGGAGAATGGCCATGAACGAGCAACAATTTATCGAGGCGTTAAGAAGCAAAGGTATTGAATTAACACAACAACAAATAGCACAATTTAAAACATATTTCGAACTGCTTGTTGAGTGGAATGAAAAAATGAATTTAACGGCGATTACAGACTTAGAAGGTGTTTATTTAAAGCATTTTTATGATTCCATTAGCGCATCTTTCTATTTTGATTTTACAAAAGTAACAACTGTATGTGATGTAGGAGCAGGTGCAGGCTTCCCAAGTATTCCAATTAAAATTTGTTTCCCCCATTTGGAAATTACCATTGTTGATTCATTAAATAAGCGCATTACATTTTTAAACCATCTAACTGATCAATTACAATTACAAAACATGACATTTGTGCATGCACGTGCAGAGGAATTTGGTCAAAACAGTCAGTATCGTGAGCAATTTGATGTTGTAACAGCACGCGCAGTAGCACGTCTATCCGTTTTGTCGGAGTTATGTATTCCACTAGCAAAAGAGAGCGGCTATTTTGTTGCATTAAAAGCTGCTGCAGGCGCAGAAGAAATGAAAGATGCAGCAAAGGCCATTTCTACTTTAGGCGCAAAAGCAAAAGAAGAGTTTGCTTTCCATTTACCAGTTGAAGAAAGTGAGCGCTCACTATATATTTTTGATAAAGTAAAAGCAACGCCTAAAAAATATCCACGCAAACCAGGTGTACCAAATAAGAGCCCTATTAAATAAAGAGAAGTCTTAGTAAATTAGAGGATTTTTAATCTTTTGACGGTTAACATCTATCACATTAATTATGAAATATTTCCGTCTTTAGATGCATACAAATTAATAATTATGTGGATAAACTAAAATTACCGTTCATTGGACACTGTACTTTTGCGAATGAATCATAAATAATATTGAATATGAGCTAGATAGTTACTTAAAGGTGGTGCCACACGGATGAAGAGTACTTTTTCACGTTTTTTCGGAGGCGGAATGAAGCAAGAACAAGAGCCAGAAGTAAAAAGTGAAGTAGAAGAAATAGAAAATATATCTATGGCTTCAGAAGAAGTAGTTAAAATTCCAATAGAAAAAATCATTCCAAATCGTTATCAACCTCGTACCGTTTTTGATGATGAGAGGATTGAAGAATTAGCAAGAACCATTCATACACATGGCGTAATTCAACCGATTGTAATTCGTCCAATAAGCGATCAACCAGGAAACTATGAGATTATTGCAGGTGAACGCCGTTACCGCGCGATGAAATCTCTACAATGGACAGACGTACCTGCTATTGTACGAGATTTAAATGATAGGGAGACCGCTTCTATTGCACTTATAGAAAACCTTCAACGTGAAGAATTAACTGCAATTGAAGAAGCACTTGCTTATCAACAATTGTTGGAGATGCATTCACTTACACAAGAGGCACTTGCACAACGTTTAGGGAAGGGACAGTCCACCGTAGCAAATAAACTACGTTTGTTAAAGCTTCCACAATTTGTCCAAGATGCGATTTTAAATCGAGAAATTTCCGAACGACATGCGCGAGCGTTAATTGCGATAAAGGATGAACAATTACAGTTACAACTAATTGCTGCAACAAAGGAATTTGACTGGAATGTAAGGCAGTTAGAGGATCAAATCCAAAAACTATTGCACCCAGAAGAGCCAGAAGTAAAAAAACAGAAGCCAAAGCGAAAAGCAATTAGTAAAGATGTTCGAATCGCTTTAAATACGATTAAACAATCCTTGTCTATGGTAAGTAAAAGTGGTATCACTGTAAAGACAGAAGAAGAAGATACAGAGGATTATTATCAAATCACCGTGAAAATACCAAAAAAGAAATAAGCAAAAGTCTCCTATGTAATTTATATAGGGGATTTTTTAGGATTCAAATGAATAACTTACTCAAAATAGACTAAATTTCAGAATAAACAAAATTCATGCGACGTTTGAGATGATTTTTTGTTAGAATTAAAGTAAATTAGAATTAATTCCAAAAAATATCAAAAGTAATGATAAATCTCGTAGTTTTAAATTGTTTTAGCATTCATCCATTACATATATAAGTGATGGATGAATGCTTCAACCTAAAACGAAGTGATGAAAGCAGGTGCGCATTTGGGACGTATAATTGCAATTGCCAATCAAAAGGGTGGTGTCGGTAAAACGACGACATCTGTAAATTTAAGTGCATGTTTAGCTTTTTTAGGAAAGAAAGTATTATTAATTGATATCGATCCTCAAGGTAATGCCTCTAGTGGACTTGGAGTTAGAAAAGGTGACTTAGAAAGTTGTATTTATGATGTTTTGATTAATGATGAGGATATTAAGGAAGTTATTCAACAAACAAAGATTGATAATTTATATGTTGTACCTGCAACGATTTCTTTAGCTGGTGCCGAAATTGAATTAGTATCGACTATTTCACGTGAAGTTCGATTAAAAAAGGCGTTACAAGAAGTGAAGGAACATTTTGATTTTGTCGTTATTGATTGCCCACCATCATTAGGGTTATTAACAATTAACGCTTTGACAGCCGCAGATGCGCTAATTATTCCTGTACAATGTGAATATTATGCGTTAGAAGGGTTAAGTCAGTTACTATCAACCGTTCGTCTTGTACAAAAGCATTTAAATAAAAGTTTAATGATCGACGGTGTGCTTTTAACAATGTTAGATGCGCGTACGAATTTGGGCATTCAAGTAATTGATGAAGTGAAACGTTATTTTCAAGATAAGGTATATCATTCGATCATTCCACGTAATGTTCGACTAAGTGAAGCACCTAGTCACGGAAAACCGATTATTATTTATGATGCAAAATCGCGAGGGGCAGAATTATATTTAGAGTTTGCAAGGGAAGTGATTAAAAATGGTTAAAGGTTTGGGAAAAGGAATCGATGCATTATTCCGCGAAGAGGCTGTACATATGGAAGATCAAGTACAACAAATAGCCTTAATGAAAATTTTAGAAAATCCTTTCCAACCACGAAAAGTATTTGATGAAACAGCGATTACCGAGCTAACAGCATCAATTATTGAGCATGGAATTATTCAACCAATTATTGTGAGGAAAAAGGGTAAAAAATACGAAATCGTTGTTGGCGAACGCCGATTCAGAGCTGCTAAACAAGCTGGCTTAATGGAAATTCCAGCTATTGTGAAGGATTTTGATGAGCAGCAAATGATGGAAGTGGCAATTTTAGAAAACTTACAACGTGAAGACTTAACACCAATTGAAGAAGCGGATGCTTATAATAGTTTAATTAATCAGCTGAATTTTACACAGGAAGATTTGGCAAGGCGATTAGGGAAAAGTCGGCCTCACATTGCCAATTTAATTCGTTTATTACAACTACCTGAGGAAATACGTGAACTTGTAAATAGCGGTGACCTCTCAATGGGGCATGGCCGTGCTTTATTAGGGTTAAAAAACAAACGCCGTATACCTGAAATTGCACAAAAGGTTATAAAAGATCAATTAAACGTTCGACAACTTGAAAAGTTAATTCAATTATTAAATGACGACGTTCCACGTGAAACAGAGAAAGTAAAAAAGGATGTTCATGTCCAGGCCACTGAATCGCAACTAAGAGATTATTTTGGCACACAAGTACAAATTAAAAAGGTAAAAGATAAAGGTAAAATTGAAATTGAGTTTTATTCAGATGATGACTTACATCGCATACTAGAAATTTTAAAGTTAGAAGAGCAATAAAGATTTAGTTCTATAAGTAAGAAATGGCATTTTGATCCAAATTCAAAATGCCATTTTTGCACGTAAAAATGGGGGGCTATATACATTTTAAAACGTTAGAGTAATTAATTACGTCTCGGCGTAATTGCAGTCAATTTTTTTCGAACAAGTTCACTAGGGATGAATTCTGAAGCAAGTTAAATTAGTAATATTGAAGGTCTTCTATTGCAAATTATAAATAAGCTACACAGAAAGAGGAATAACCATGATGTTACTGGGATCATTATTAAATGCTTTATTTATTATTATAGGTGCATTACTTGGACGTATGTTTAAAAATATACCTGAATCAATGAAACAAACGGTTATGTCGATTATTGGTCTTGCAGTGGCAGTACTAGGTATTCAAATGGGGTTTGAAAGTAGTAATTTTATTATAGTGATCATCAGTTTAGTATTGGGTACAATGATTGGTGAATGGTTAAACTTTGATAAACAGTTTAATCGCTTTGGTCAAAAGGTTGAGTCTCTTTTTGGAAAGAGATCATCACAAGGATCTATTGCAGAGGGGTTTGTAACGGCAACTTTAATTTTCGTCATTGGTTCAATGGCTATAATAGGTGCGTTAGATAGTGGTTTGCGAAATGACCATAGTGTTTTAATTACAAAGGGTATTATTGACGGATTTACGTCCATTATTTTAGCGTCAACATTAGGAATCGGTGTATTGCTTGCTGCTGTTCCTGTTTTTGTTTACCAGGGGGCAATTACCTTATTTGCTGGTGTTATTAGTACATATGTCCCTCAAGAAGCACTTGATTTATTTATTAAAGAAATGACGGCAACCGGTGGGATTATGATTTTAGCTATTGGTTTGAATGTAGCAGGGTTAACGAAAATCCGCGTAGCCAATTTGCTTCCGAGTATTGGAATAGTTGCGATTTTGGTTGCCATTGTTTTTATCCTTCAGTAAATGACGTTGCCAAGCAAGCATGAGGGCTCGCACGACTTTATCGCCCATTGAGTACGTTAAATGTAACCGTGTGTTTTGTAATACGGTTGCTTCCATAAAGCCGCCAACGTTGACAATACCTTTCACTGAAATGTTCCCGATAGGAGGTAATTGTTTTTTTACAGCCTTTCCAGGATAAAGAGGCCCTTGATGAAGTAATATAGAACCAATAGCATCTGATTCACCTAGGCAAGCATCAATAGCAACAATGAATGGATTTTGAAATTCAATGTGCAATTGTTCGTGTTTTTCGATTAAATTTAAAGCATGTAATGGCTGTTCCAACGTTCCAACAATTCGGAATGGAAATGAAAAGGCACTATTTAATTGGCTACCAATAATCGGTCCAAGTGCATCGCCAGTAGAACGGTCCGTACCAATACAGCAAAAGACGAGCGCTTCATGATCAAATGGGATAAGCTTTAAGAAGGCGTCACTTAGGTCCCAAACGGCACTTGTTTGTTCATAATGAATGGAATAATTTTGTGGAATACAATCATAATTTTTCATAATGCATAAACTCACTTTCCTAATTTTATAGTGGCTGACCTGAGAAATCTTATAAGATACGATATATGTATGCAGTATATTCAATTTGAAAGATTGTTATACAAGAGATGGAAAATTTGGGGGAATATTTATCTCCAACAACAACTAATTTAAGAGAATGGCACGTCATACATTGGAACTTTTCAGTTAATAATTTATAACAATGATTGATATGCAAGTTGCATTAGAGGTAGGTATTGAAAAAGCCCCAAAAGTCATTCAAACTTATTTGATACTTTGCCATAGCAATATGGAGAGCTTGTAAGTATACCGTTATTTATTGCGGTGCCAAAATGATGTTCTATGAGAAAGTTCAAGGAGGGAAATAAGTAATGGAAGCAAAGCAATATTTATTAAATGACATTGTTGAGATGAAAAAACAACATCCTTGTGGCACAAATGAATGGAAAGTTATTCGCTTGGGCGCGGATATTCGCATTAAATGTGAAGGTTGTGGACATAGTGTCATGATTCCACGTCGGGAATTTGATAAGAAATTAAAAAAGGTACTTCGTTCAGAGAGTGCACAATAAATTGTAAAATAGACTTTTGTACGAGGAATCAATATAATAGACAAGGTTATAAAAAAGTAGAAATTTACGGACTAAATATAGAAAGGTTGTGTCTTTTATGGCATTAACAGCTGGTATTGTTGGTTTACCAAACGTAGGAAAATCAACATTATTCAATGCAATTACAAAAGCGGGGGCACTTGCTGCCAACTACCCATTCGCAACAATCGATCCAAACGTTGGAGTAGTAGAAGTTCCAGATTATCGTTTACAAAAGTTAACGGAACTCGTTACACCTAAGAAAACAGTTCCAACTTCTTTTGAGTTCACAGATATCGCGGGTATCGTAAAAGGAGCATCTCAAGGAGAAGGCTTAGGGAATAAGTTTTTATCACATATTCGTGATGTAGATGCGATTTGCCAAGTTGTTCGTTGTTTTGAAGACGAAAATATTACGCACGTATCAGGAACGGTTAATCCAATCGATGACATTGAAGTAATCAACTTAGAGTTAATATTGGCCGATTTAGAATCAGTAGACAAACGTTTACAAAAAGTTTCAAAAATGGCAAAGCAAAAAGATAAAGAGGCACTGATTGAAGAGCCGATTTTAGCAAAGATTAAAGAAACTTTAGAAAATGAACAACCTGCACGTGCAGTAGAACTTTCTGAAGATGAATTTAAAGTAATTAAAGGCTTACATTTGTTAACGATTAAGCCAATGCTTTACGTAGCCAATGTATCAGAAGATGAAGTTGCTGATGCGGATAACAATAAATACGTTCAAATGGTACGTGATTTTGCAGTAAAAGAAGGCGCTCACGTCATTACGATTTGTGCAAAAGTAGAAGAAGAAATTTCTGAGTTAGAAGATGAAGAAAAGGAAATGTTCCTAGAAGAGTTAGGCATTAAAGAATCAGGATTAGACCAATTAATCCGTTCTTCTTATGATTTACTTGGCTTAGCAACATATTTCACTGCAGGTGTACAAGAAGTACGTGCGTGGACGTTCCGTAAAGGCATGAAAGCACCACAATGTGCGGGTGTCATCCACTCTGACTTCGAGCGCGGCTTCATTCGTGCTGAAACAGTTGCTTTTGATGATTTAGTAGAAGCTGGTTCACAAGCAGTAGCAAAAGAATCTGGTAAAGTTCGTTCAGAAGGTAAAGAGTACATTGTCCAAGACGGCGATGTTCTATTATTCCGTTTCAACGTTTAACTTGATTCAGCAGAATCAAGTTAAGCCCCGGCGGATGTCACAGATTTTTAAGGGAAGCTTTTCGAGCGAGCTCGAAAAAATCTGGACGCAATTACGCCGGGGCGTAATTGATCTAAGAAAAAGAGTTGTCCAAAAAGAAATTTTGGGAACAACTCTTTTTTTGTAGAGAGAAAAGTATAAAATTCCAAGTAAGCGTACAGAAGGAGAGGAAGATAGAGATGCTTGATGTGGCAATAAAAAGAGATGAATTAGAAATTTCAAAGACAATATCTACAGAAATATTAGAAGCCCTTTATGACCGAAAGCTATTAAAGGTGTTTGTGCCGGATACATTAGGTGGACTCGGGAAAAACTTAATAGACGGTATAAAAATTTTCCGTCAGATGGGCCAATTAGATGGCAATATTGGATGGGCTGTGACGATTGGTTCTGGAGGAAATATGTTTCTTCCATTATTTCAAGCGCATGTAGGAGAAATGCATTTTGAACCTGAAAATGCAGTCATTTCAGGAAGCGGTAAGCCAGATGGTATAGCACGTAAAGTAGAAGGTGGCTATATTATTTCAGGAAGATGGCATTATTGCAGTGGCGCAGATTATGCTACTACTTTTACAATGAATACAATAAATGAAGAAAATGGGGAAATGGTGACATGTAGCGTCAAACGTGCAGATGTAACGATTGAACAGGATTGGCAAGCGATTGGGTTAAAAGCAACTGCAAGCCATACAATTCAACTTGAAGAGGTATTTGTTAAAGATACAGAAACATTTGAATTTGATCAAATTCAAAATAACTACAATCTTCCTGTACATACCTTCCCATTTTTAACGTTTTCAGAAAGTTCATTCTTTTCGTTAGTCATTGGGATGGCACATAATGTTTTATTGAAGCAGCAACAGGCACTTAACGAGAAGTTTAATGTGGAGCATAGCCGCTATCAACTCGTCTCAGAAAAGATCCAACGAGCACAAACAATTATTAACGAAATTGAAGTTGAGTTTGATGCACGAGTAGAAACACTATGGCAACAGCACACACAACTACAAATAGATGAGCAATTACTACGGGAGTTTTCTCAATTTTGTCAAACTGCATCCAATGAAATAACGAATGTGCTTCAATTACTTATGAGATATTTCGGTATGGAGGCAGTTTTGGAAACGAGTGAACTTAGTTATTCATGGCGCAATTTCTGTACAGCAAGTCAGCATGTTTTTTTAACGCCTTAAAATGAAGTCATAAAAATGATTGAAAATAAAAATAATAGTAGGGGAAAAAAAGATATTACTTGAATGTCAATATGTATTATGCTAAAATTCATTGATGTGAGTAATAGAATTTACTTACTCCTTGCTCCCTATTTTTAGGAGAGCCCAAGTCCATAAGGAGGTGCAAATACAAATGAGAAAGTACGAATTAATGTACATTATCCGCCCAAACATTGAAGAAGATGCGAAGAAAGCTTTAGTAGAGCGTTTCAACGAAATTTTAACTTCAAATGGTGCTGAAATCGTTGAAGCAAAAGATTGGGGCAAACGCCGCTTAGCTTATGAAATCAACGACTTACGCGAAGGTTTCTACCAAATCGTGAAAGTAAACGCTGATTCAGTTGCAATCAACGAATATATTCGTTTAGCTAACATTAGCGAAGACATTATCCGTCATATCGCTGTTCGTGAAGACGCAAAATAATTTTAACTTATCTGCTGAAAAAGGAGGTTGAACTGATGATTAACCGTGTAGTATTAGTCGGAAGGCTAACAAAAGATCCTGAGCTTCGATATACACCAAGTGGCATTCCAATGGCACGTTTTACTATTGCTGTAAATCGTACATTTTCAAGTCAATCTGGTGAAAAAGAAGCGGACTTTATTGGTTGCATTGCTTGGAGAAAACAAGCGGAGAACTTAGCAAACTTCATGAGAAAAGGAAGTTTGATTGGTGTTGAAGGGCGTATCCAAACAGGTAGCTTTGAAGGACAAGATGGTAAACGTGTTTATACGACGGATGTCGTAGCAGATTCTGTGCAGTTCTTAGAGCCGCGCGGAGGAGCAAACGCATCTCAAGGTATGCCAAATCAGCAATATGGTGGGCAACAAAATTATGGAGGCGGCCAGCCGTCTTATAATAGCCAACCAAATGCTCAATATGGCGGCGCGCAACCACAGCAGGATTCTTATGGTTCGTATCAACAACAGCCACAGCCACCTCAAAATCAGCAAAATTATACACGTGTAGATGAAGATCCATTTGCGAATAGCAAAGGACCGATTGAAGTATCAGAGGACGACTTACCGTTCTAAGAGTTCAAACATCTATAAATTAAAAATTAAAGGAGGACACCCATAATGGCACCACGTCGCGGAGGCCGCAAACGCCGTAAAGTTTGCTACTTCACTTCGAATAACATTACGCACATCGACTACAAAGATGTAGATCTTTTAAAGAAATTCATCTCTGAGCGCGGTAAAATTTTACCACGTCGCGTAACAGGTACTTCAGCTAAATACCAACGTAAACTTACATCTGCAATTAAAGTTTCTCGTATTATGGCTTTATTACCATTCGTTGCAGAAGAAAAATAAGAATTGCTTTGGCGTTACAAATGCTAAAACATTCAAAACCGTTCGACTTTCTTGAAAAAGAAAGTTGAACGGTTTTTTTTATTTGGTCAAATAAATAGGAAGCGATGAAAGAAATATAGCCATATAAGCAAATTCTTTGGCATTCCAGTAACGCATATTTGTTTGCACATCCAAAAATGGTACAATGGAATGGTGAGAAAAGTTTTTTAACTTGATTCAGCAAAAGTCCTTCACTTCTATAAAGTACGGGATAAATTCCAGATATACCCTTAATTTAATGAGGGTTCAAATCCAGGTTGAATCAAGTAATTGTCCCGGGTGGAATGTCACAGATCTTTAAAGGAGTTTTAAAGAGGAAGTCAGCCTTAAAGCGTCACATCGTGTGACAACGGCTGATTAACCCATGTCCTGTGGCCCTCAAGCTCGGAAAAAATCTGGACAAAAGCTAGCCGAGGCGTAATTGATTTAGATAAAGGAAGGTTCTCCATGCAAAATAATCAGTCAAGGAAGCTAGCACAAGGAGCTATGATGATTGCACTATTTACCGTGTTAATGGCTATTATCTTTTATGTGCCTTTAGCGGGTTTTATTGCGATGCTTATTGCCCCTTTACCGATCATTTGGTATAGCGCGACATATGATAGGAAATCATCAATATTAGTTACGTTCATAGCCGTCATTATTACGTTTTTTATTGGTGGCTTAATTATTTTACCAGCTTCTTTAATCTTTGCTGCTGCCGGGATGGCGATAGGTGATGCCATTTATAATAAAAGAAGCAAAGTCTTTATGTTTATTTCTACAAGTATTGTGTTATTAATTACATTTGCTATTCAATATTTGATTTCCCTACGTTTATTTGAGTTTGACTTTATTAATGATTCACTTGTATTAATGCGGAAAAGTTATGAAGAGTCACTTGACTTAGTTGAAAAAATGACAGGTCAGGCACCGATTTCAAAAGAAACTTTGGCGGAAATGTTTAGCGTGGTGGAAATGACAATCCCCGCTTCGATTACATTAGCAGTATTTGTATTTGCATTCATTTTCATTTCAATCAATTTACCGATTGTTAAACGCTTTAAAGTGGATGTTCCAAAATTCTCGAGCTTCAGTCATTTACGATTACCAAGAGCTGTTTTATGGTATTACTTAATTACATTGACAATTAATTTATTTGTTCAACCAGAGCTTGGCACATCCTTGTATGTAGTTATGATCAATGTATCGCTCATTTTATGGGTATTACTTACGTTACAAGGGATTTCTGTTATCCATTTTACAATCGATACATTTGGTTTACCGAGAATGTTAAAAGTTCTCAGCACAATTGTAGCTATACCACTGTATTCATTTGTCATCTTGCTTGGGATTATTGATCTAGGGTTTAATATTCGTGAGTATATTCAGGCAAAGAAACAAAAATGAGGAGCTGATTTAAATGGGGACTATTCGTCAAAGACCAATTCGATACCCACTTATAGCACTATCCGCACTCGGTATAGTTACAGCTATCCTTATGGTAAGTTGGAGTTTATGGATTGGTATTGCCTATACTTTAATTTTTACTGTATTCATTGTATATGCTTGGAAAGTGGAAGCGATTACGTATATGGAAACAGAAAAGCATATTGAATCGCTTTCTTTTCGAATGAAGAAGGTTGGCGAAGAGGCCTTTTTAGAAATGCCGATTGGGATTTTACTAATTAATGACCAATTTGCTATTGAATGGGCGAATCCATTTATGTTGAAAATGCTTGATACGGATACGTTAATCGGTCATGATTTGTTTGCTTTATCAGAAAGTTTATATACGTTAATCAATCAAGAACAGAAGAGTGAAATGACGATTACTATCCGCGATCGAAAATATCGTGTGTTTTATAAGAAGGAAGAAAAGCTGCTTTACTTCTTTGATGTGACAGAGCAAGTAGAAATGGAAACGCAATATTTTGCAGACCAAACGGTGTTAGCTATTTTATTCATTGATAATTATGATGAAATTACATCGGGTATGGATGATCAATCACGCAGCTTAACGAATACGATGGTTACTTCTATTATTAATGAATGGTCCGCGCATTACGGTATTTATGCAAAACGAATTGCATCCGATCGATTCATCGCCGTTTTAAATGAATCAATCTTAAGCGAATTAGAGCAAAAGCGCTTCTCAATTTTAGATGTTATGCGTGAAAAGACGTTGCAGAAAAACCTTTCATTAACATTAAGTGTTGGGGTTGGTAATGGTTCAGCTTCTTTAGTAGAGTTAGGGCAACTTGCACAATCCAGTCTCGATTTAGTTTTGGGGCGTGGTGGCGACCAAGTAGCGATTAAACAGCCAAATGGAAAGTTACGTTTCTATGGAGGGAAAACAAACCCTGTAGAAAAGCGCACAAGAGTACGTGCACGTGTCATTTCACACGCTTTACGTGATTTAATTCAGGATAGTGATAGGATCTTTGTTATGGGACATAAACATCCGGATATGGATTCTATCGGCGCCTGTGTAGGTGTACGCAAAATGGCAGTAATGAATGAAATTGATGGTTATGTTGTCGTTAACTTTGATGAAGTGCGAGGCAGTGTAGGGCGTCTGATGGATGAAATCAAAGAAAAGACGGATTTCTATGACTGTTTCATTACACCAGAAGAAGCACTATCTAAAATTACGTCGAAATCGCTAGTCATTGTTGTTGATACCCATAAACCGAGTATGGCAGTGGATCAGCGATTACTTAGTAAAACGGACAAAGTAGTCGTGATTGACCATCATCGTCGCGGTGAAGAATTCATTGAAAATCCGACGCTTGTCTATATGGAGCCATATGCATCGTCCACTGCGGAGCTCGTAACGGAATTATTGGAATACCAACCACAACTAGAAAAATTAGCAATGCTCGAAGCAACGGCATTATTGTCAGGGATTATTGTCGATACGAAAAGCTTCACATTACGAACGGGCGCCCGCACATTTGAAGCTGCTTCCTATTTACGGACACGTGGAGCAGATACAATCTTAATTCAACGTCTTTTAAAGGAAGATGTAGATACGTATGTTGCCCGTTCAAAAATTATTCAAACGGTACAATTCCCTCATAAAGGAATTGCCATTGCGAATGGAGAAGATAATAAAGCATATGATTCAGTATTAATCGCACAAACTGCAGATATTTTACTGACGATGAAGGATGTTTCGGCATCATTTGTTATTGCCCATCGTAGTGATGGCCTCATTGGGATAAGTGCCCGTTCGCTTGGAGAAGTCAATGTCCAGCTCATTATGGAGAAGCTCGGTGGTGGAGGACATTTAACGAACGCGGCAACACAAATGGAAGCAAACTCAATTGGTGAAGTGAAAAATTACTTAATTGAAGCAATTAATGAAATAGTCGAAGGGAGTAATGAACAATGAAAGTCGTATTCTTAAAAGATGTAAAAGGTAGAGGTAAAAAAGGTGAAGTTAAAGATGTAGCAGAAGGGTATGCACGCAACTTTTTAATTAAAAACGGTCATGCGAAAGAAGCAAACAACCAAGCAATGAGTGAATTACAAGGACAAAAACGTTTAGAAGAAAAAAATGCAGCGGCTGAATTACAAGCAGCAAAAGATTTAAAAGAACAATTAGAAGCAATTACAGTAGAGATTAAAGCTAAGTCTGGAGAAGGCGGCCGTTTATTTGGTTCTGTATCAACAAAACAAGTAGCGGATGCACTATTAAAGAAACATGGCTTTAAAGTCGATAAACGTAAAATGGAGTGCAATGACGGTATTCGTTCATTAGGCTTTGCGAACATTCCAGTAAAATTACACTTAGATGTAAAGGCTACGTTAAAAGTACATGTAATTGAAGAATAAGGAGCGACAACTATGAACGAATCCATGATGGACCGCGTTCCGCCACATAATCATGAAGCCGAGCAATCGGTAATTGGCGCGATATTCCTTGAACCACAAGCACTTATCACAGCATCCGAAATCGTTATGGCAGATGATTTTTATCATATCGCACATCAAAAGATTTTCCAGACGATGCTGACGTTAAGCGATAAGGGAAAAGCGATAGACGTTGTTACTGTAACAGAAGAGCTTTCAGCAAAAAAGGAACTTGAAGATGTAGGCGGACTTAGCTATTTAACAGAGCTTGCAAGTGCAGTTCCAACAGCCGCGAATATTGCACATTATGCAAAAATCGTTGAGGAGAAGGCATTATTACGTCGTTTAATTCGCGTTGCAACGAAAATTGCAGAAGATGGCTATACGCGGGAAGACGAGGTAGAAATCCTATTAGCTGAAGCGGAAAAGAAAATGCTTGAAGTATCTAATCGTAAAAACGCTGGAGACTTTAAGCATGTAAAAGATGTTTTAGTTCAAACTTTTGATAATATTGAACAGCTCCAATCACGTGAAGGAGATGTAACGGGGATTCCAACAGGCTTCCGTGATTTAGACCATATGACTGCTGGTTTCCAACGCAATGATTTAATTATTGTTGCGGCACGTCCATCAGTTGGTAAAACAGCCTTTGCACTAAACGTAGCACAAAGCGTTGCTGTAAAAGCACGTGAAAATGTAGCGATATTCTCACTGGAGATGGGTGCAGATCAACTTGTTATGCGTATGTTATGTGCGGAGGGAAATATTGATGCACAACGCTTACGTACAGGAGCTCTAGAACCTGAAGATTGGCGTAAGTTAACAATGGCGATGGGAAGTCTTTCGAACTCGGGTATTTTTATTGATGATAGTCCTGGTGTACGGATGACGGATATTCGAGCAAAATGCAGACGTCTAGCGAAGGAAAATGGGCTAGGCATGATTTTAATCGATTACTTACAACTTATTTTAGGTAGTGGGAAACCAGGAGAAAACCGTCAACAGGAAGTATCAGAAATTTCACGTTCCCTAAAAGGATTAGCGCGTGAGTTGCAAGTTCCAGTTATTGCACTATCTCAGCTTTCCCGTGGTGTAGAGCAACGTCAAGATAAACGACCGATGATGAGTGACCTTCGTGAATCGGGTTCAATTGAGCAAGATGCCGATATTGTCGCCTTTTTATATCGTGATGATTATTATGACAAAGAAACTGAGAGTAAAGATATTATCGAAATTATTATAGCCAAGCAGCGTAACGGTCCAACCGGTACGGTAAGCCTTGCATTCCGTAAAGAATATAATAAATTCTTAAATCTTGAATTTACACCACCACAAAGGGAAGAATAACTAAATAAAATACAGGAAACCATCACTTTGACATTTAAAGTGGTGGTTTTTTTTGTGTAATATCCTTTAAAATCCATAATATACATGAGTAAATACCTACGAACGGGTAATCCAGATTAATATGATTATGGGAAAATATTAAATAAATTCTATGTTATTTTGAATATAAAAATAGAAAGAAGTCTATTACTTGATGTATAACAAAAAACAAGGGAATAATACAATTTCATTACAAAAAGTACAAAGTAGTTCATTTGAATTAAGAAATATGGTACATTAACGAGGTGTGATTTTACCCTGTTTTAATAGAAGTCCCGTATTTTTATAAGCGGGAGATAAATACCTAAATAGATTACTCTATTCAGTGGAGATACAAATTTCGGCTGAGGTAGTGGAACTTAGGTTAAGAAGACTACGTCGTAACTGATTATAAAAGTAATTCTATACAATAAATGAAATGTTATTTTGGAAGGGGCTTTACCATGATTTCGAAAAAGAGAAAGTTAGACTTCAAAACATCAAGTCTAAGTCTTGTGAAACGTCATAGTGTAAAATTTAAAACAGCCACGATCTTTGCACTATTAATATCAACGGTGACGCTTAATTTAGGTTTCGCCAACGAGACGAGTAAAGATGAATTTGATAAAATTTTCCACGTATATGTAGGAAATTCATATATTGGTGCAGTTGCAGATGAAGCAGCAGTCCAACAAATTATTGAACAAAAAGAAAAAGAAGCGAGCAATCAATTTAAAGAATTGACGGTTGATGCGGGTTCAAATATTAAAATAATACCTGAACAAGTATTTAGCGTAGACACAGATGAACAAGCAACATTAAAGAAATTACAAGATAGCATTAAAGTTCATGCGCAAGCCTATTCAATACAAGTAGATGGCAATGATGTGGCTTTTTTAAAGAATGAAAACGAATTTGAGGCAGCAATTAATGGATTGAAGCTTCAATATGTTTCGCCAACACAATTAAGTGAATTAGATGCAAGACCAGCTACAGCTTCTTTACCCCCATTAAAGGATTCTGAAACACGAATTGTTGATGTAAAATTATCAACGGAGGTAAAGGGTGAACAAGTTGAAGTAACACCAGCAGAAATTGTAACAGTTAATGAAGCGATTCAATTATTACAAACAGGTTCAATAGAAAAGGAATTATACGCTGTTCAAGCAGGTGATGTGTTAGGCTCGATTGCTAAGGCGCATAACTTAACAACAGCAGAATTAATTCAATTAAATCCATCAATCACGGCAGAATCTGTATTACAAATCGGTCAGCAATTAAATGTCACAGTAGAAAAACCATACGTGTCAGTAAAAGCGATTTATGAAAAGAAGCAAGTAGAGGCTGTTGATTTCACAAAGGTTGTGAAAGAAGACGCTACAATGTTAAAAGGTAAAAGTGTAGTAAAACAAGAGGGTGCTATCGGTAAAAAAGAAGTATCCTATGTCATTTCAGAAGAAAATGGCGTTCGTACAGAACGTGTACAAACGGATGAAAAAATGTTAGTTGAACCAGAAGACCGTATTGTTGTCATTGGTACAAAAGTAGTTCCTTCTATTGGGACAGGCACATTTGCATGGCCTGCAAATGGAGGACGTATTTCAAGCCAAATGGGTACTCGTTGGGGACGATATCACTATGGAATTGATATTGCCCGCCCATCTAATTACACAATTAAAGCATCGGATAACGGTACTGTAAAAACGGCAGGTCGCCATGCAACTTACGGAAACTATATTGTGATTAATCATAATAATGGATATGAAACATTATATGCACACCTGTCAAAAATTGGTGTAAAAGTTGGACAAGTTGTTGAGAAAGGTTCTTCAATCGGTGTGATGGGATCAACAGGTCGCTCTACCGGAACACACTTACATTTTGAAGTTCATAAAAACGGTTCAGAAGAAAATCCATTAGCATATTTAAATTAACTAATGAGGAACAGTCCATTTTGGTGGACCGTTCTTTTTTTGATATATAGGTTCAACTTATGAAACTACCATTTCTCTAGAATGCAATTCTAAATCAGGATACGTCGCCTCCCACGGCAGCAACGCACTCAATTGAGGAAGCTTTTATTAGAACGGAAAAATTTAATTTAGGGCTGGCCTGCTACATGCGCGCACAGATGAGTCGTATAGATTTGCGCTAACATTGTCTGTGCGACTCATCTGTGCTTAGCCAGCCCAACCTAGCGCATACTTTATTAGAATTCTTACAATGAAAAGATAGAAACTTTTGTTGAACTTATATAGGTTATATGAAAAAGATTTACATAAAAATGACCAATAGTCTCCCATACATATCATATGAAAATACAAATTATATCTTAATAATATTTCATCTATTATTTCCCGGAAAATACATATTGGAAACATCTCTATAATGCAACGAAATGAAAAGCATGTTAGAGTAAAGTAAGTGAAATAAAAAAAAACTGTTGATTATATAGAATTTTAAATTAGTAGGAAATGGGGCAAGCTGTGTGAATAAAACAATTTTAGTTGTAGATGATGAAAAGCCAATTGCGGATATTTTGCAATTCAACTTAATTAAAGAAGGCTATCGTGTCATTTGTGCTTATGATGGAGACGAAGCATTACAAAAGGTAGAAGAAGAACAACCGGATTTAATGTTATTAGATATTATGCTTCCAAAACGTGATGGAATGGAAGTATGTCGTGAAATACGAAAAAAATATGATTTTCCGATTATTATGTTAACGGCAAAAGGTTCCGAGATTGATAAAGTACTTGGCTTAGAAATGGGGGCGGATGATTATGTGACAAAGCCCTTTAGTACGCGCGAATTAATCGCACGTGTAAAGGCTAATATGCGTCGTTTAAACGCTCCTGTACAAGTAGAGGAAGCCCAAGAAGAAACGAATGATATTGTTGTAGGCTCTTTAATAATTCAACCGGATGCTTACTTAGTGTTAAAGCGAGAAGATACTATTGAACTAACACATCGTGAGTTTGAATTATTACATTATTTAGCGAGACATATCGGTCAGGTCATGACGCGTGAGCATTTATTGCAAACGGTATGGGGCTATGATTATTTTGGAGATGTTCGTACGGTAGATGTAACGATTCGCCGTTTACGAGAAAAGATTGAAGATAACCCAAGCCATCCATTGTGGATTGTAACAAGACGAGGAGTGGGCTATTACTTACGAAATCCTGAACAGGAGTAGACTACTATATGCAAAAGGTAAGCTTCTTTAAATCTATACATGTCAAGCTGGTGCTGATCTACGTATTGCTAATCGTTATCGCTCTTCAAATTATTGGTATTTATTTTTCCAAAGAGCTTGAGGATAGTTTAAAAAATAACTTCCAAGATTCTATTTTGCAAAGAATGGAGCTCGTTCAATATAGTATACGAGAAGAGATGATAAAGGAACGTAATGAAACAGCATCTACATCTATGCCTCCAACTGAATCGGGCATAGATGCCATTTTGCGTGAATTTTCAACCGATGATATAAATGAAATCCGCGTAATTGATAGCCGAAATCGTATTATAGCAACTTCTGAGGATGAGAATCATTCTATGGTTGGGCAGCGTGCAAATGATGATGTTGTCCGTAAAGCAATGTCAGCTGAAACAATACAAGATAATATTTCGCTCGATAAACAAACGATGCAACGCGTTTGGGTTTTAGCAGCACCAATTACCGAAACAGTTGCCCCAAATGGTGAAGTATTAGGTGCGATTTATATTGAATCTGATATTGAAAAAGTATTTGAGCAAATGAGTGAAATTAATCGGATTTTTGCAGCCGGTATTGCAGTGTCTCTTGTCATTACGATTATATTAGGAATATTAGTAGCGCGTACCATTACACGACCAATTTCTGATATGCGTAAACAAGCACAAGCAATGTCAAAAGGAAACTTCTCTCGGAAAGTACGTGTTTATGGTACCGATGAAATTGGTCAATTAGCGATTGCTTTTAACCATTTAACAAATCGTTTACAAGAATCTCAATCTACAACGGAAGCAGAACGCCGGAAGCTTGCAAGTGTACTGAGTAATATGACAGATGGTGTAATTGCGACTGATCGTAAAGGGAAGATTATTTTAATAAACGATCCAGCTCTTAGCTTATTGCATGATACGCGTGAATCCACTTTGAATCGTCCTATTGCGTCCGTTTTAGGTTTAGATCAGGAATATAGCTTTGAAGATTTAATTCATATGAAGGAAGCCATTAGTTTAGATTTTAGTACAAGTGATGCACCGTATATTTTGCGTGCTAACTTTTCCGTTATTCAAAAAGAAACAGGTTTTGTAAATGGTCTCATTACCGTTCTTCATGATATTACAGAACAGGAAAAGATTGATATGGAACGCAGGGAATTTGTAGCGAACGTTTCCCATGAGTTACGTACACCACTTACGACAATGCGTAGTTATTTAGAGGCTCTTGCGGACGGTGCTTGGCAAGATAAAGATATCGCACCTACTTTTTTAAATGTGACACAAACAGAAACAGAAAGAATGATCCGCTTAGTAAATGATTTGTTACAATTATCGAAAATGGATAGCCAAGAATATGAATTAAACTTTGAATTTGTGGAGTTTAATAAATTCTTTACACATATTATTGATCGATTTGAAATGTCTAAATCTAAAAACGTAGAATTTCTGCGCCTTTTACCAGAATCTAGTTACTTCGTTGATATTGATACGGATAAATTAACGCAAGTAATGGATAATATCATTTCAAATTCGTTGAAGTATTCTCCGGACGGCGGAAATATTCGATTCGGTGTTACTGTACATGAGAATATGTTGCGCGTCATGATTTCAGATGATGGGATGGGCATACCGAAAGAAAATGTTGGCCGGATATTTGATCGCTTTTACCGAGTGGATCGTGCACGGGCACGATCGATGGGCGGCACTGGACTAGGATTGGCTATTGCTAGGGAAATGATTGAAGCACATGGTGGAAGGATTTGGGCGGAAAGTGAGGAAGGAGTAGGGACAACTATTTTCTTCACATTACCTTTTGAACTGGATGGAGCGGGGGATTGGGAATGAAATATATTGAACAAATTAAATCCTACCTATTAACCCTTCTTGTTTTGCTCAGCATTATTTTGACCTTAATGATTTGGAATTATAAGCCTGAGTACACAGTTATTGAGGAAGCACAAGTAGATGAAATAATGATTAGCGATACGAAGCTATTACAAGATGTATTGAAACCGTATCGTTTATTATATCGCCAAGATGATCATTTTCATGGCACCGTTTCAAATGATGTTATTCAAGATATATACGATCAATTATCAACTTGGGATGCTCATGAAGTAGATCTGATAAATAGTAACTTATCGGAAGAGCAAATGAACGAAATGTTGCGTATGAATAATCGACTCACGCTATTCTTTAATGGAGAAGTCCCCTTACAGGTATTTAATGGAATTTTAACTTTTAATGAAAAAGAATTACCTGATGCGAGTTTTACACGGTTGATTTTAGATTGGACTGAAGTTTTATCCAATAATCAATTGCAGCTGTTATTTTTAAATACAGAACGGCGAGTTTCACTTCGCTCAACGATAGAAATTTCCAATTCAATGCAGTTTATGGAGGAAGTAGTGGAACCAATAAAAGAGTACCAATCTTATATTGAGGTGGAACGTGATTCAATGCTTTCATTGTATGTCGCACAAAAAGCAATGGAATCTATCCAATACACTTATTTTATGGATAAAACTTCACCAGATATTTATAAAAACATACTCTTTGGTGACTTAAGTATTGTGACGCGTAATACCGTTAATACACGGGAAGAAAAATATAATGATGGGACATCTTTAATGACTGTCGATACACAAAACTATATTTTGAATTATGTGTACCCGCAAGCTGAGAGTATTGCACCGATTCCATCTGCTCGCTTGTTGTTGGATAGCTTTGATTTTATAAATGATCACGGAGGGTTTACGGCCGATTTTCGATTTTCTTCAATGAACGTAGGTAAGCATGTGACGGAATATCAGTTATTTGTACAAGGCTACCCTATTCATAGTTCCATTACGCCAGCCCGTATTACTACGATATGGGGTGAAAACCGAATTTATCGTTATCGCAGACCGTATTATTCGATTGATAATGATATTCGAAGTTTCCGAACGACAAGGGACCTTCCATCTGGAGAGGAAGTTATTGAATATATTAAAAATATGGACGATCAGCCATTTGATGAAATTGATGAAGTAATTGTAGGCTATCATTTAAAGCAGGATACAGAGAAAGGGTTATTTTTACTTGATCCAAGCTGGTTTATTATTTCAAATAATGAATGGACACGCATTTCACCCGAGCAATTAGGGGGTACTAACGATGGATTGGAATAGATCAAAGACTATTTTTATCGGTGTGTTTTTAATACTCAATATCTTTTTGTATTCGCAATACCTAGATAATTATAATGGGGGACAGCAGCTGGAAGTATTGGGGAAAACGACGGAAATTGAGTCACGTTTAAAAGAAGATAACATTACGTACGTTAGCCTACCGACAAATATAGAAGTAACATCCTATTTTTTAGGGACGATTAAAAACTTTAAATCGTCTGAAGTGCCCTATTTTGCAAATCAACGTACAGAAATTGTCGATGATAATAAACTCGTTGTAACAATGGAGAAACCTGTTAAGCTACGGGAAACAACTACGAAGGATAGCTATACAGAATTTTTACATAGCTATGTCCATGAAGGTGCTTCCTATGTTTTATGGAAAGTGGATGAGGAAAAGCGACAAGCAATGTTTTTCCAAAAGATAAATAATCGTACACTATATTATAATGTACGAGGTTATGTCCAAATTTATTGGGATGAAGAGGGGCGTGTGTTTGCATATGAGCAAACGATCCTTGAAAACCATGAAAAGTTTGAAAATAAAAAATCAATTTTACCACCAATCCAAGTACTTCAAATATTATATGGAAAAAATTTATTACCACCAGATTCCCAAGTAACTCGTATGAATCTAGGCTACTCGACGCTTGTTCAAGTTACGGAAACACAAGTATTCGCCCCAACATGGGAAGTGCGTGTGTTAACATCCGATAAAACGGAGGTAATTCATTTCGTAAATGCCGTTGATGGGAAAGTCGTGGATATTCAAAATGATTTAACAGAGAGTGCTACAGTTGAGGATACAGAAGAGTAAGGAGTTTTATGAATGCGTTTTAGTGTTTTAGCAAGTGGGAGTTCAGGTAATGCTATCTATGTCGAAAATGACGAACATTCCTTTTTAGTAGACGTAGGTTTAAGTGGAAAGAAAATGGAGCAGCTATTTGCCAAAATTGATCGGGATATGAAAGATTTATCTGGTATTTTAGTAACGCATGAGCATAGTGATCATATTAAAGGACTGGGTGTCGTTGCTCGAAAGCATAAGATTCCTATCTTTGCGAATGCACAAACATGGAATGCAATGGATGGGCTGATTGGGAATATTCCAACTGAGTTACGTTTCCATTTCGATATGGAAACGGTGAAGACATTTGGTGGCCTGGATATTCAATCGTTTGCCGTTTCACATGATGCTGTAGATCCTATGTTTTATACATTTAATCAAGATGGACGAAAGCTTGTTGTCATTACAGATACAGGTTATGTTAGCGACCGCATGAAAGGTCATATTGCAGCGGCAGATTCTTATGTATTTGAAAGCAATCATGATGTTAGTATGCTACAAATGGGGAAATACCCGTGGAGCATTAAGCGTCGTATTTTATCTGACGTAGGACATGTGTCGAATGAAGATGCAGCTGTAGCAATGAGTGAAGTGATTGCAGAAAAACCAACTCAAATATATTTAGCTCATTTAAGTAAAGATAACAATATGAAAGATTTAGCACGTATGAGCGTTACGCAAACATTAGAGTCATGTGGTGTTATTGCTGGGGAATATGTACATCTGCACGATACGGATGCAGAGGAACCTACGATGCTTATTACCGTGTAAAAACGGGAAAAGAACTTTGTGAAATTATGCAAAGTTCTTTTTTTGTTGGGCAAGCTATATTATTCTAAGGGAAATACTATAGAAGATGAAAAATTTAGTCACTTTTTAAGTAGGATTTAAGTAATTTTCATCTAATTTTAATGTTTTATGTGTATTCTAACAGTAAGCAAAATAGTGAAAGGATGATTGAGATGAATCATTTTCCAGAGGACGAACAAAAATCCACAATTAATGATAGAACAACTGAATTAGAAGAACGTTTAAAACGTGAAGAAGTAGAAAGACAACAGCGATTACAAAAGAAAAGTAATAGAAGCGGCAGTAAAGTCGGCTATTTTATTTCGGGATTGAGCGGTATTGTCGTAGGGGCATTGTTGTTATGGTTACTCTTGCCATCACTTGCAGGTCAATTACCTGGTACAAATCAAGCTTTAATAAATTCAACGGATAAAAATAATACGACAATTGACCAAACAGCAACAGAAGTAAAGTCGGATGTTGTAACAGCGGTCGAAAAGGCCTCGAGTGCTGTTGTTGGCATTACGAATATTCAAGAGGTTATGCCAAACTTCTGGAATAAAAGTGCGAATACAACACAAGAAGCCGGCAGTGGATCGGGTGTAATTTATAAAGTGGAAGGCGATCAAGCGTTTATCGTAACGAATCATCACGTAGTAGCAGGTGCCAAACAATTAGAAGTCACTTTAGAGGATGGTTCAAAAGTGCCGGCGCAAAATGTAGGAAGTGATATTTGGACAGATTTAGCGGTCATTTCAATTCCAAGTGAAGGCATTCAAACAGTGGCAACATTCGGTGATTCAGATGTATTAAAACAAGGTGAAACAGTTATCGCGATTGGAAATCCACTCGGTTTAGATTTTTACGGTTCTGTAACAACAGGTGTTATTTCTGGTAAAGACCGTTCAGTCCCAGTGGATTTAAATGAAGATGGCATTGAAGATTGGTCAACAGATGTGCTGCAAACAGACGCAGCAATCAATTCAGGAAACTCTGGTGGTGCATTAATTAATATTGCAGGTCAATTAGTAGGGATTAACTCCATGAAAATTGCCGCTTCTTCAGTAGAAGGTTTAGGATTTGCGATTCCAATTAACTCGGCAATTCCAGTTATTGAAGAGCTAGAAAAAACAGGCGAAGTAAAACGCCCAGCAATCGGAATTTCTTTAATTGATTTAACAGAGGTACCAGCCTATTACCAACAACAAACATTACAGTTACCAGCTGAAGTGACAAATGGCGTTGTCATTACACAAGTTGTACCAGGTTCGGCGGCAGATAAAGCAGGCTTACAACAATATGATGTCATCGTTGAGATGGATGGACAAAAAATTGATGGGTCAATCGCACTTCGAAAACATTTGTATAATGAAAAAGAAATGGGCGATACATTAAACGTTAAAGTATATCGTCAAGGGAAAATAGTCGAAGCAAAATTAGTATTAACAGATAGTGCACAATTATAAGTTGTGGATAACTAAAATAGAATAAAGTTTGTGAATAACGGGTAGTAAGGAAAATAGCTTTCCTTTGCTACTCGTTTTTTCTTTGTTACAATAGATTGTGGATAACATTGTGTGAATTGTGCATAAGTTTGTGGAAATTTCAGAATAGAAAGAAGGAATGAAAATTGCAAAAATATAGCTGTGAAACCCATATAGATCACGCTTTAGATATGCACGTTGCAGAAACGGGAGAGTTCCCAATGATGAATTTACTCGGCGAGGGGGAAAAGTTATCCACAGTTTGTTCTTACTGTAAAGAGCAGGCAACATATATTGTATCAAGTAAATAACTTTACACAATATATAGAAACGACCTGTGGATATGTGTATAACTTTTGTGTATAACTTGTTTGTAAACGGAAAGTAAAGGTGGATAAGTTGTGAATATTACGGTTGTTTCAGTTGGAAAGCTAAAAGAAAAGTATTTAAAAATGGGTATTGATGAATATGTAAAGCGCTTAGGCAGCTATGCAAAGATGGAACTTGTCGAAGTTGCAGATGAAAAAGCACCGGAACAATTAAGTGAAGCCGAAATGGAACTCGTGAAAAAGAAGGAAAGCGAGCGCATCTTAGCTAAAATAAGCGATGGCACTTACGTAATCGCACTTGCATTAGATGGCAAAATGAAAACAAGTGAGCAAATGGCAGCAGATTTAGATTCTCTCATGACATACGGCAAAAGTAAAGTTGCGTTTGTCATTGGCGGATCACTAGGTCTACATGATGATGTATTAAAGCGCGCGGATGAGAAACTATGCTTCGGCAAAATGACATTGCCTCACCAGCTAATGAAGTTGGTTTTGATCGAGCAGATTTATCGGAGTTTTAGGATTATTAAGGGAGAACCGTACCATAAGTAAGTGCGGTTTTTATTTAAATATATTCACGTTAAGGAATTAGATGTTATGTGAAATACACATGTTATTTTAAAAAATAGAGAAGAATATGAAAACGGCTTAGAGTAAAATTCTAAGCTGTTTTTTTTAGCAATCCGATAATATCCGTATTAAAAATATCGAGTGAAAAATCACTTAAAATAATATGATATAGCAGTGAAGGAGGGAAATGAAATGTTACAAGAATTCAACCAATTAATGGATTATATTGAAAAGAATCTAACAAAAGAAGTCTCTGGAAAAGAAATATCAACAATTGTCGGGGTATCTGATTATCATTTTAAAAGAATGTTTTCGTATATGGCTGGAATGTCATTGAATGAGTATATCAAAAACAGAAGATTATCAGTAGCCAATGTTGAATTAATAAACGGTGCAAAGGTGACAGATGTTGCCTATAAATATGGCTATCAATCAATCGAAGGATTTTCAAGAGCCTTTCGAGAATGGTGTGGCTTCTTACCTTCCGAAGTAACGAAAAATAAAATACAAAAATCATTTCCCAAATTTACATTTATTATAGATATAAGAGGTGGGATATCAATGGAATTTAAAATTGAAAAGAAAGAGAAATTTAATATAGTAGGTGTATCAAAAAAGGTGCAAATGCAGTTTGAAGGGGTCAATAATGCAATTTTAGAACTTGCCCAGTCCATTACCGAACAACAAAGAAATGAAATGCATCAATTAGCAAATTTGTATCCTCATCAGGTCTTAAATGTTTCTTATGATTTTGAAGATGGTCGCTTGGGAGAAAAAGGGTATTTAACTCATATGATTGGTTTCGCAACGACAATAGAGAATCCATTTGATGATTTAGAACAACTTTGTGTTGAAGAAAGTTTATGGGCAATTTTCCCTAACCAAGGACCATTCCCTGCTACCCTTCAAGAAACGACCGCGAAAATTTATTCGGAATGGTTACCAACTTCGGGTTATGAACTAGCCAATCTACCAGACATCTCTTTTACAAAGCATGATGGTACTTATGAAAATCTGTATAGCGAAATTTGGGTGCCAATAAAAGAAAGAAAGTAAGCGATAGTAAATGTATAAAATTTGTTTTCAAGGAGATAGACCGGTGTTCATATTTTTTCACGAAGAATAAAGTGTCATATGTATAAAACCTCATTTAGAAAGGTCACGGTGAACCGTATCATAAGTAATTGAGGTTATAAAAAGACGAATGAATCTTTTTTAGATTTTTCGTCTTTTAGTTTTTTTAGATGTTTTTGTAAGAACCTTTTCCAGTGATGTTAACCATGTTTAGACTTTTATTTATTGTACTATTTTAGTTGGGCTAACCTCGTACAAAAAATTTAAACAAATATATAAATCGGCATTTTTTGAGGGAGCTGTGTTCTATCGTAATTAAATGTGATGTACTTCGTAAAATGAGGGGGGGCATATGTTAGAACAATAAACAGTATGATCTATTCGAATTTCTTAAATAGCTAATTAATATTTACCTATTTGCAAGTTCCACGTTAGTGTATAATTTAATCAATTATTGATTTAATAAGGTTAGGAATGTTGAATAATGACTAAAGGGATTAATGCTAAGGATGTAGCTAAACTTGCAGGCGTATCACAATCTTCAGTTTCAAGGGTATTTTTTGAAGGTGCCTCTGTTTCAGAGAAAACGCGTAAAAAAGTGCTGGCAGCAGCTGAAGAATTAGGTTATGTTCCTAATGAGTTTGCTCGCAGTTTAATAACGAATAAAACTAAATTAATAGGCCTTGTAATGAAAGGTGTTCATAACCCTTTTTACCCACAAGTTTTAAAAGAATTCACTGCACATTTTAAAGAGTTAGGTTATAGTATTTTGTTTGTCCATACAAACCACGATGAAATTAAACAAGAGGATATCGAGCGACTACTACATTACAATGTTGCCGGTGTTATTATTACTGATGCGACACTGTCATTAAAAGTGATCGAAAAGTTTAAAAATAACAAAATACCCGTTGTTTTATTTAACCGAAAAGTAGAAGGGCAAAATTTCTTCTCCGTTAGTACAAACAGTTTAATAGCGAGTCGTCAAATCGCGGAATACTTGCTAAAAAAGGGATGCCAGGATATGGCTTATATTTCTGGTGGAAGAGATACTTCTACAAGTATGGAACGAGAGAGGGGCTTTTCAGAAATTTTATTAAAGCATAATGTTCCGTTCCAAGTATATCATTCAGATTATTCTTATGATGGGGGATATAAAACAGCTAAGGAAATTGTTTTAAATGGAGATATTCCTTCAGCTATTTTCGTAGCGAACGATATTATGGCACTAGGTGTATTAGATGCGCTTCGTGAGCAAGGAATTTCAGTGCCTTCAGATACGAAGATTATTGGTTTTGATAACATTGATATGGCAGCTTGGCCAACTTATAATTTAACAACTTGGGAGCAGCCAATATCTGAAATGGTGATAGAAACAGTGAATTATATCATTTCAGAAATTGAGGAGTACACAGACAGAATAGGTAATATAGAGATAAATGGAGAACTAATTGAGAGAAAAACAACATAAAAGTATTGACAATTTAGTGTTATCCGAATATTCTAGTTTTATAAAGTTTTTGCATACGTATTCAAGATTTGAATACGTATTTTTTATAACATTTTGCATACGTATGCAAAATGAATCGGTTTAGTTCATTGTTCGTGGACATATTGTTGAAAACATGTGAAAGCGTATTCACTAATTAAAAGGAGGAAATGATTATGGTAAAGGTTATTAAGGCTGGTAAATCGAAAGAAGAGGTTTCAATGAATGATTTGGAGGTAACAAAAATCGTAGCAAATGCCATCCAAGATATTGAATTACGTGGGGACGTAGCTGTACGTGAATACTCGGAAAGATTCGATAAATGGACTCCTAAATCATTCCGTTTATCTAAAGAACAAATTCATGAAATTGTGGCGATGGTTCCGAATGAGACAATTGAAGATATTAAATTTGCACAAAAGAATATTCGCGAATTTGCTGAAGCACAACTTGCATCACTAAATGATGTAGAAGTTGAAAATATTCCGGGTGTGATTTTAGGGCATAAAAATATACCTGTAAGCAGTGTAGGATGTTATATTCCTGGTGGTCGCTATCCAATGGTTGCTTCGGCACATATGAGTGTTCTAACAGCGAAAGTTGCTGGTGTTAAACGTGTTATTGCTTGTACACCTCCGATTAATGGAGAAATACCAAATGCAACGATTGCAGCAATGTATTTAGCAGGAGCCGATGAAATTTATTTACTAGGTGGAATTCAAGCGATGGCAGCTATGGCTATCGGTACAGAAACAATTGAATCTGTTGATATGATTGTAGGACCAGGTAATGCGTTTGTTGCCGAATCAAAACGTCAATTATTTGGGCGAGTAGGGATTGATTTATTTGCAGGTCCAACTGAAACATTAGTCGTTGCAGATGATACAGCAGATGCAGAAATGATTGCAACAGATATTCTTGGACAAGGGGAGCATGGTCCAACTTCGCCAGGAGCATTAATTACGACATCTGAAAAATTAGCATATGAAACAATTAAGGAAATCGAGAGACAGCTTCAGGTATTACCGACAGCCGATGTGGCACGTGTTTCTTGGGAAGACTATGGTCAAATTTTGTTAGTGGATAGCTTAGAGGAAGCGGTAGTTGAGGCAGATAAACTAGCATTTGAACATGTGGAGATTTTAACGGAAAATCCTGATTATTTCTTAGAAAATATGAAGAATTATGGTTGTTTATTTTTAGGTCCAGAAACGAATGTTGCATATGGCGATAAAGTAATTGGAACAAACCATACACTTCCAACAAAGGGGGCAGCACGTTATACTGGCGGCCTTTGGGTTGGAAAATTTATTAAAACTGTAACATATCAAAAAGTAACTAAAGAAGCTTCTGCTTATATTGGTGAGTATGCAGCACGTTTATGTCAGTTAGAAAACTTTGCAGGACATGCAGAGCAAGCATTATTACGAGTGCGCAGATATGGAAACAAAGAATAAGTATTAAGGGAACTAAGGGGTGAATTTATGGTATTAGGGTTTATTGGGTTATTTGGTGGGCTTGCATTATTAATTTTTTTAGCCATGAAGGGGATGAACTTATTAATTGCAGCTCCGATTTCAGCATTATTTGTAACTGTTTTAAATGGATTACCATTGTTTCCACAACTAGCTGAAGAAGGTGCAGCGAACTTTTTAACAAACTATATGACAGGGTTTTCTGGATTTATTGCCTCTTGGTATTTAATGTTCTTAACGGGTGCTATTTTCGGTAAAATGATGGAGGATAGTGGTGCTGCTGATAGTATATCAAAATGGATTGTTTCAAAAATTGGTATGAAAAGAGCGGCGTTAGCGGTTATTATTGCCTGTGCTGTACTTACGTATGGTGGGGTTAGCTTATTCGTAGTAGCGTTTTCAGTATATCCAATGGCACTTAGTTTATTTAAAGAGGCCAATTTACCAAGAAGATTTATTCCTGCGGCATTGGCCTTTGGTTCTACTACATTTACAATGACTTCTGCAGGGTCTCCTGAAATTCAAAACTGGATTCCAATTGAATATTTGGGGACGAATGCTTATGCAGGTTGGCAAGTTAGTTTAATTGTTGCTGTATTTATGATGATTTTTGGCTATTGGTGGTTAACAAAAGTTATTAAAAAAGCAGTTAATAACGGTGAAACTTTTATTGAAAGAGAAACGGATCATCATGAGGTAAAGGAAAACTTACCAAATCCATTACTTAGCTTGATTCCTTTGGTTGTAGTTTTGGGCGTTTCGTTCATCTTCCATGATTCTTTAAAGCAGTCAGCGTTAATCATTGCTTTGACGAGCGGAAGTATAGCCACATATTTAATTAATCGTAAATACTTTACGAATGTTGGAAAGGCGATTACTGATGGTACAATGGGTGCCATTATAGCAATTGCTAATACATCTGCAGTAGTTGGTTTTGGTGGAGTGGTAAAAGCTACATCAACATTTGAACAAGCAGTATCATTTATGACTGAAATTCCTGGTAGTCCCTTAATTGGAGGGGCACTAGCTGTAGCGGTAATCGCCGGCTTAACAGGCTCATCTTCAGGGGGGCAGGCAATTGCCTTACCTTTACTGGCACCACACTATCTAGATATGGGCGTTAACCCTGATGCTTTACACCGAGTTGTTGCAATATCTTCTGGTTCCCTTGATTCACTTCCATCAGGAGGTTATGTAGTTACAACTATTAGGTCTATTGCAGGAGAAACACACAAAGATGCATATCCAATGTTTGGTGCCTTAACGGTTGTCGTTCCAGCGATTGGTACAATACTAGCCGTTATCCTTTTCTCAATGGGCTTATAATAACAAGTTAAACAATCGGTATAATTAATGAGGGCACTGAAAAGGCCATTCAATGATAGGAAGAGCGTCTTGGAATGAACTTTCATTCCAAGACGTTCTTTTTCTTCGATGACGTTTATTTATAATGCCTACAATTTGGCCGTTAATCGAATGAATGCCTTTTTACAAATACAGAAAGGAGCTGCCTAATTTTTTAAAAACATAATTTTTCATACAGGAGAAGTCTAAGCACTTAAAAAAGATGATTTATAGAATTGATTCAAGAAAGGAAAAATAAGTTTTCGCAGAAGGTAACATTGAAAGTGCTATTATTTGCGTTTATGGAAAAGCGCTTTTGTTCATTCTTTTAACTTGATTCAGTCGGGTTCAAGCTCAGATTGAATAGGAGAACAAAGGCTAAACCCGTCACGTCCTGTGATAACGCCTTTGTGATCAACATCGTGTTGACTAAAGCCTCGGCGTAATTAATATGATAGTCCCCAGAAATTTCATGGAAACAAAAAAGGCAACATCTCACAAGGAGATGTTGCGGTAGAATTCTTTGTTCCTCAAGAACTCTAATGGGTTTGGCACCCAATAATGCTAATTTGTTCAATCTGAAATTACCATTATTCAGTGTCAATAATTATTGTTTATTACTTAATTAGTATAGCATAGCAACCTGTGAGATAATAATTAATTATGTATTCCGTGTATAGGTTACACAGAATACAAAAAGCTGGGGTCACATTCGATTTATATTTAAGCGTTGTATAAAAGTCGCACTTAAGCCTATTACGGAGAACCGTACCTTAAGTAAGTGCGATATTATTGGC
This sequence comes from Solibacillus sp. FSL K6-1523, assembly GCF_038005225.1. NCBI lineage: Bacteria > Bacillati > Bacillota > Bacilli > Caryophanales > Caryophanaceae > Solibacillus > Solibacillus sp. FSL K6-1523. The sequence continues at coordinate 4,354,319 of NZ_JBBOSU010000001.1, read as the reverse complement.
ATGTTCTTGAGCAAGCGCATATATTTTTTAATCATTAGCTAGACATATTCAGATAAAATGAATATGTCTATTTTCCTTTGCAAATTTTGTACCGCTTTAACATCTAGCTAGTTGTTTAGGTAAAGGGGGGAAACATGGACTTTGAGGAAATCTATCAAGCATACTTTCATGATGTCTGTTTTTATATGAGATCACTGGAGTCAGATGAAAATATTGCAGAAGAAATTACACAGGAAACATTTTTTTAGGCACTAAAGTCCATTTACCAATTAGGCGGCAAAAAAGATATACGAGCATGGCTGTTTACAATCGCAAAAAATACATATTTTACGCATAATTAATAAATTCATATAGGTATAGTTTTTTATACATAGCAACACTGTAATATTGAATAAATCTAAATACTTCTTCCATTAACTTTTCAACAAGCAAAGGCAAAAATTAAATATTGATACGAACAATTACCTAGTTAAAGCGCATAGTATATTGCATAACAATTACACGAAAGGCGGAATCCGTTGTATCATCCACAATTTCAATTTCAACCATTTAATGTTTCACGTGAAATGACCGTGATAGGGAATGGAGAAATAGTAGCGCAGCCTGAGTATGTTCAAATTCAGTTAGAAGTACGTACAGAAGGAAAGGATGTCAGTCTAGCTCAACAAGAAAATGCCATAATTATGAATCGCGTCATTGATTCACTCGTTGCGTTAAATATTCCAAGAGAGGCGATCCAAACAACTGTCTATACGATTTCTCCAAACTACGATTATATTGAGGGAAGACAGGAGCTCAGGGGCTTTGAGGTGCAAAATGCAATTTCTGTTAAAATAACGGATATTAGTCAAGCAGGTACGGTTATTGATACAGCTATACAAAATGGGGCAAATCATGTTTCAGCTATTCAGTTTAAAATTGAAGATTCAGATGCTTATTATCAACAAGCCCTTAATTTAGCACTGGTTAATGCAATAGGGAAAGCCAAATCCATGGCAGAAACGATGCATATTCCATTGCGACTAATACCAATTGAGATTATAGAAGAGAGCCATAATGTTACACCCATTTTTTATAAGGCGGTTCAAATGAGTAATCAAGAATTTATAACACCTATTGAACAGGGAAGAATCTCTATTAATGCCTCTGTTCGAATTAAATTTCAATTTTAAGGAGGCATATTCTAAACTAATCCCCCTTTGTCGGTAATTTGGTAGAGGGGGATACTGTTAATCATTATTTTGCGTAAAATGAATGGAGTTTTTATAATCCATAATTCTTAGTGAACCGAGTGTTATAGTATTAACTTATGTTATGGAAAACCATGCTGTAAGTAATGCATATACAAAGAGATAGGTAATGAACATTGTATGGGAATTAAATATATACTTGAAAAAGTTTATGCTTGATATTTTCGGTTATAATAAATACTATAAGTTGACCATAAATTTAATTAAAGGTAAGTCCCACTTAATAGAAAAAGCCTCTATTACAAAAGACATAGCTTAATAATATTATTAAGGAGAGAATCAAATGAAAAACAATGAAGTAAAAGAAACACCACATATTAAGCCAAATGGGGCCGAAATCGCAGAAACGATCCTTTTACCAGGGGATCCTCTTCGTGCAAAGTTTATCGCGGAAAACTTTTTAGAAAACCCTGTTCTTTTTAATGAAGTGAGAGGTATGCTAGGCTACACAGGCGAATATAAAGGAAAGAAAGTTTCTGTTATGGGTACTGGCATGGGATCACCGAGCATGGCGATTTATTCATGGGAACTAATTAATATTTTTGGCGTTAAAAATTTAATTCGTATCGGATCATGTGGAGCTATGCAAACCGATATTAAGTTATATGATATTATTCTTGCTATGGGTGCAGCGACAAATTCAAATTTTGCACACCAATACAATCTTCCAGGTCAATTTCCAATTACAGCATCATTTGATTTATTAGAAAAGGCTAAAAAAGTAGCGGATGAAAAGAATTATAAGGTGCATGTAGGGAATGTACTATGTAGTGATGTTTTCTATAATGCCGATGAAACGGCAACAAAAAAGTGGGCTGAGATGGGAATATTAGCGGAAGAAATGGAAACGACAAGTTTATATTTAAATGCTGCGAGTGCTGGAGCTAAAGCATTAACAATTTTAACAGTAAGTGACCATATGATTACACATGAACAAACAACACAAGAAGAAAGACAAACTTCATTTACAAAGATGATGGAAATAGCTTTAGATTTAGTATAAGTAAGGGCTATGAAAGATTAACTGTTTAAAATAACAAAAAGACGAGGGGTTTCTTCTCTCGTCTTTTTATTATTTAATAGTGCGGGGTACTTTATAAGATTATGCTCCGGTAGTTAGCATAATCAACATATAGATTGCAGATACAATCGTTAATAGTGCGATGCTTATTTTTAGCTGTTGAATAGGTACTTTATTGGCAAGGCGTGAACCTGTGATAATACCGATTGTTGTACCGACTAAACTAGCTACAATTAGCGTAGAGAGACTATTTACATCGGCATGGGCGAAATATCCGAATATGGATGGTATGGCGATTACTATGGAATTTAGAAGACTTACGCCCACTGCTACCCTAATATTGACTCCAAGGCTAACGAGTATCGGCACTAATAAAATGGGGCCGCCTGCTCCTGTTAGTGCACAAAAGGCTGCTGTGCTAAACCCAATTAGCATCACAACAAAGAGGCGATTTAATAACTTAGATTGATTTGCTTTATCCTGCTCCTTGTTTTTCTTAAGTAAAATAGATAAACCAGCAAATAAGATAAATAAATAGAGGAGTAGCTTTGCTAAAAATTCAGGAATTAACACATTGATTTGGACGCCTAAAAATGCACCTGGAATGCTACCAATGCTCAGGAAAAGAGCCAGTTTTAAATCCATGTTTTTTGATTTCCAATAAGAATAGGCACCAATAATACCTGAAACAGCAAAAGATAAGAAACTTAGTGCAAGGGCATCATATACAGGTATATCTAAAAATCCTACGTAAATTAAAGGTAGGAGGAACCCGGAAATTCCGGATATCCCCACGAGTATACCAATTATCAAATTGGAACATAAAACAATACTAAAAATTATTAAAGATGTAGACATGTATTAAACCTCAATTATTCTTTAAATTATCAGGATGAAAGGAGGATTATATATTTGCTCTAATAGCAAGATCCCTCATTGCAATGTTACTTTCAAATTTAATTTTTTCTTCATCCAATGTAAGAACTTCTCTGTTTTTCATTAAAAGTTTACCATTGACTATGCAATCGGTTACGTCATTGCTATTAACGGATTCAATTAAAGTGTTTAATAAGTTATGAGTTGGCTGAATATGAGGTTGATCAATGTTAATTAAGATCATATCCGCTTTTTTGCCAACTTCCAATGAACCTAATTGATGATCTCGCAACATTGCCTTAGCCCCACCTAAAGTTACCATTTCTAAGATGCTTTTTGAAGGCATTGCCACAGGGTCAAAAATAGGTACACCCCAAAAAGCGCGCATTAATGATTTAAACACTTTCATTTGATCAAATAAACTTAAACCAGAGTGACCGGCTCCATCCGTTCCAAAACCAACGCCAATTCCCTTTTGCAGCAGGCTAGGTGTTTTTGGGATGCCTTTTCCTGAATTACTAATTGGACAATGAACAACTTTACTATTATGCGCTTTGATAATATCAATTTCATTGTCAGACAGCAAAATACTATGCGCACCTAGGAAGTTTTTATCTAAGACACCAATAGATTCAAGATATTCAAACGGGCGCATTTTGAAGTTTTCCAAACAATAACCGATTTCATTTGTATATTCGTTCATATGAGATTGTACACCAGTGGAACAGCCCTTTGCCGTATCGAAAACTTTCTGGATTAAATCAGGTGTACAAGTGATGATTGATCTAAGAGAGAACCATACATCTAGTCTTCCATCACCAGCTCCGTGAAACCCGTTAAATAATTGTAGATTATTTTTAATATTATCTTCTATACTTGATTTCATTGTGACAGGAATATCTTTACCGCTGTCCATTGTGGAACAAGTAATCACTCCACGCAAGCCTGATTCTATAACAGATTCGGCTACTTTGTGCATATGTCTTCCACCTGCATCGATAAAAGAAGTTGTCCCAGATTTAATCATCTCTAGAAAGCTTAACTGAGAGCTGATACGTACATCATTTTCCTTAAGGTTACTTTCGAATGGAACCATGATGCGCGTCCAAATCATAGGGTATTCATCGGCTATTCTCCCGCGCAAAAGCTGTTGACATGTATGGGTATGTGCATCGATTAAACCGGGCATTGCTAATTTACCATATCCATCAATTGTTTCTTGCGCTTTATATTTAGTGTCAAGATCAGAAGTGTTGCCAATATCTATAATTGTACTATTTTTTATTACTAAGCATTGGTCATTTAGTATATTAAAATCAGGGGTTAATATAGAACAATTTTTAACAATTAAATCTACACTACAAGCTTTGTTTTCCACAGTATACCTCCAAAAATAATTTAATTAGAAATAAGGTTTGTAACGACATTATGTTATATCGCTGATTAGTTAAATGAGTCTAATGTATCGGTTAATCTCAAAAATATTTCAGCAAAAGTCGCTTGTACAAGAAAGGTACCTGTAAATACCAAAAGTGCTATAATAACCATCTTCCAACTTTGGTTGATGAAAGATTTAAAATCCAGACCAATCCCTGCTAAAGTACCAACGATTGTAATTGGAGCCATAAAGGAAATTTTCGCTGTATGCTCAATAACCGGTTGCGCTATAGGTGAGATAGGACTTGCAACAAGTAAACCCGTAAGTGCAACCCAAACAATTGGGGGAATTTTTAAAGGAACAATTTTCCCAAAAGCAATCCCTACAAAAGCAATCGTTGATAAAATGAGTACCCCAGGAATGGATTCTAAAATGGATACATTATTTCCGATAAGATTTGCTACAAGTATTGTTACAACAGATGTTAGCAATAAAGATATAGTCCAATTACGCATGTTCATTGCCATGTTAATTACCAACTTTCATTGAGTTATTGCTTTTTGGCGTTCGGGTATGTTTAGGGCTAATTTTTGGCTCGAGCCAGTTATATAATTTATTTGTAATTGGAAGTGAAATTAATAAAGTAAAGTAAATCCCTACAACCGCTGCCAGCATATCACTTGCACCTGCGAGCATTATAATCTGGTCGGCGTATTCTGGATAAATAGCTGCTAATGTACCGGATGCAGCTGCCATCATTACACCACTACCAATTCCGCAAGCCATCGCTAAGGCGAGAGGGTGGAAAAAATCAAAAGATGCTACGATACTTGCTAAAAAACCAATATAAATGGTTCCGATTAAAAATCCGATTATGTAAATAGAAAGAGCTCCTCTTGCTTCCGGTGAATTTGCTCCGTAAAGGTGGCAAATTAATCCGTAGTCCTTATCCCTACATGTGGAGCTAGTTGCACCGATAGCTTCTCTTTTAATGCCGAGCATTAATGCAATCGGTAGGGCAAATAGTATGGTTCCGATATGTCCAAGCTCCTGAAAAGCTAATGCTGGACCTACATCTACTAACTTTGGAAGGTTTGAACCAGCAAGCACACCTACCTTTGCCATAAATGGTGTAATGGCTACAAGAACAAGAGAAGACGCCTTTTTTGCCTCTTTCTCTTTAAAAAATCCAAGAATATCACGGCCAAGTAAAACACTTATTACAATTGCAAAAAGCATCGGATAAATAATAATTAAAGCGGAGCCTATTTGGAACTTTTTCATACCAATAAGTTCTGCAATAAGAACGATAACAAATGCAGCTAAGTATAAACGGTAATTTTCTTTAATATTTTCCCATATTGATTGATGTTGTTCTGTGTTTTCCATGTTCTTTTTCCTCTCCTATGAAGTGATTCCATTCAAAATAATTCGGTATAAATGTGAGTAAAAAGAGAAAACCCCGGTTAATTAACCAGGGTTTGACATAAAAGAAAAACAAAAAACAAGAAATAGCCCTAAACAAAAGCAATGGATCTGCCTAGTGTTAAGAACATATCGTTTTTGTTATTCCTCATAGTCAAACTATTCACGGTAGTTTGGTAGAAACTTTTGGACCATATCTCCAAATTTATACGAAGAACTCAAAAGGCGAACATTAACGTTGAACTTTATAGTTATCGTTCGCGTGTATATCAATTTACATTCTTTTTATAAGAAAGTCAAAGTCTTTTTGAATCCATTTATAAAATATAAAGCTAATTATTATGAGGCGATAGTTAGTAACTAAATGGATTTGTATGAATTTATTGAAAAAGAGCATGGAAACCACAACATAAGTTAGCGAAACTTTCAGAAATGCATTTCCAAACGCCTACAAACCACTTTAGGTATTTTTTGAATAGTTCGTAACGGTTTTGCTACTACCTTCCTGTGATCTACCAAAAACTATGAATTTGAAATGTGTTCATGAAGAAATTACAAAGAGCTATTAAAGCAATTAGGATTGATCAAAAACCTTGAAGTTTGTTATGCGAAGTGAGATTATAAGTAGGTGTGATTTTAAACTAAAATTATAGAAGATTAGGGCAAACTGTTCCGAAAGGGCAGGACGCAAAGCCTAGGGTCTAAAGTTTAGGGGACTATTAAAAGTCCTGTAATTTAAACAATGATCGCCTGGTTACCGAATTTATGAGTTAATATATAAATTCTTTGGCTACTCTATATTAAATAGAATAGCCTTTTTGAGCGTTTAAAACTATCTGGAATTAGGGAAAGGTCATAGTTAGAAGGGGTTAAGGGATTCTTGAAATTAGTAGCTTTAGCAGCAGGGAATCTACGCTTGATTCACTAGTATGTAAATGGAGAGGATTGTAAAAATGAATAAGAAGAAAATATCGTTTAAGGCAAAGTTATTAGTTTTCTCTTTATTACTATCATTAGTACCGATAGTTTTTATTGGAGTTTTAGTTAACGGAACCGTTAGCAAAAAAACGAAGGACGATTATATTACTTTCAGTGAAAGAGAAATTAAATAAGTGGATAACGGAATTGCTCTATACTTTGAAACGATTAGGGAAAACGTCAATTTATTAGCGAATGACCGTTTCGTTGTAGATGCTGATTCGAGTATTACTTCTTATAAAGACATTGCGGGAGAAGGTTCACTCGATATGACACCTTCAGCAAATGGGGATAAGGAGAAAGCTATTTTTGATGTGTTTTCTCGTTTTAGTGATAGTCATCCTAATGCCCCTTATGTTTATATGGGTACATCGGATGGCGGTTATATTCAATATCCAGAAGGCCCCGTGCCAGCTGGTTTTGATCCGAGAGATCGCCCTTGGTACAGCGCGGGTGTTGAAGAACCAGGAAAAGTAAAATTAACAAGTGCTTATGCAGCAACGGGTATAGAAGGAATTATCGTAAGTAATGTTGTATCGATTGAAAAAGATGGCAAACAAATAGGTGTGTTAGGCTTAGATGTAAGTTTAGACGGCTTAACAGATATTATTAAGGAAGTAAGTATCGGTGAAAATGGGTATGTCATTCTTGCACAAGAAGATGGGACAATCCTTGCACATCCAAGAGATCCTGAATTGAATTTCCAACCAATTTCTTCATTAAATATCCCTTCATTAGAATTTTCCGAAGAGGATGGCATATTTGAAACGAAATTAGATGGAGAAGACTATGTGTTCAATACAATCTCTTCAGAAATTGATGGCTGGAAGTATATTGCTGTCATCGAGAAGGCTGAAATTTTAAGTACAGCGACTTTCATAAGAACAATGCTTTTCGTAATAGGTGGAGTTATTGCAATCCTTGCTGTCATCGCTTCTATTATTATGAGTTTACGTATAACGAATAGAATTAATAGTATTAGTGATTTATCTTTAGCGATGTCTAAAGGTGATTTAACGCAACAAGTTACGGTAAAGGTAAATGATGAAATTGGGGATATGGGTAGGAATTTCAATACGATGTCAAACAGTTTGAAAGAAACGATGCAAAAAATTGCGCATGAATCGCAACAATTATCAGCTACATCTGAGGAGCTAGCAGCGTCTTCAATCCAAAATCAATCAGCTTCTAATGAAATATCTGAATCGATTCAACTTGTTGCGACTGGAACAGATGAACAAGATGCTGCGATGAAAAAAGCAGTTGGTATTATTAATGAAGTATTTAAGCATGTAGATGATGTGACAGTAAGTATGAATAATGTAAAAGATTCGATACAATATTCGACGGAAACGGCTAAACAAGGTAGTGATGTCGTTGAACAAACAGTAAATCAGATGAGTGAAATTGATAAAAATGTAAGTTCTTCTGCTGAAAAGATTAGCATGTTAAATGAAAAATCAAATGAAGTTAGACAAATTAGTTTAATGATACAATCTATTTCAGAGCAAACGAATTTATTAGCTTTAAATGCTGCTATTGAAGCGGCAAGAGCGGGTGAACATGGAAAAGGATTTGCAGTAGTAGCAGATGAAGTTCGAAAACTAGCTGAGCAATCTAGCAACTCAGCATTGCAAATCAATGAAATTATTCAAGATATCGGTCGAGGTATTGAAGATTCAATGGGCCTTGTCAATGAAAGCGGGAAAGCATTTGGAGAAATTAACGAATCCATTCTCGCGGGTACAACAAAAATCACCGAAGCTAGCATAGCAATGGAAAACATGAAAAATCATATAGCTGAAGTAGTCGTTCATATAGAAAAGGTTTCAAAAACGAGTATTGAAGTAAATAATTATTCTCAAAACGTAGCCGCCTCTTCTGAAGAAATGAGTGCCTCCATGGAAGAAGTTTCAGCAGTTTCTCAAGAGCTAGCTAGAATGTCAAATGAATTGGAAATGGCCGTTCAGCAATTTAAATTGTAATCGTGTATATGATTTACAACAGAAAAATATGTAAATCATATAGGGAAGAAAGAAATATATAAATGATTGAGGCTTGTCATAAGGGTTTTATACTTATGACGAGCCTTTTGTATTTCTTATTAACTGTACATACTTAGAGAAAAATAATAAGAAAACATTAAGAATTGATGTGCGTGTTTGTTAAGATTTTATTAGTATCATAACCTTATACGAATCCTATAGGGGTGATCACAGGAACCTAAAGAGTTGGAGGAGTGAGTGGGATTGAACATTTTAGTATGTGATGATGATAAAGAAATTGTAAGAGCAATTAGCATTTATTTAGAAAATGAAGGATACCAGGTATTCAAAGCTTACGATGGGCTTGAGGCAATTGAGCTTGTACGGGATCATACAATCCACCTTATTATTATGGATATTATGATGCCCAAAATGGATGGGATTACGGCGACGATGAAAATTCGACAAGACAATATGATTCCGTTAATTATGCTTTCTGCTAAATCAGAGGATCATGATAAAATACTCGGATTAAATATTGGTGCAGATGATTATATCGGCAAGCCATTCAATCCGTTAGAGCTTGTGGCCAGAGTAAAATCACAGCTAAGAAGGTATACGACATTTGGCAGCCTTGAAGTAAGTAATCATGTCTTTCAATCGGGCGGCCTCACGATTGATGATGAGCAAAAGGTTATTACGGTCGATAATGCTGAAGTTCATTTAACACCGGTGCAATACAAAATTGTAAAGCTCCTTACAGCCAATGCGGGGAGAGTGTTCACCATCGAAGAGATTTATGAAAAAGTGTGGAATGAAAGGGCCGTAAATCCAGAAAATACAGTGGCGGTGCATATTCGTAAGATTCGCGAAAAAATTGAAATTAATCCGAAAGAGCCAAAATATTTAAAAGTTGTATGGGGAGTGGGGTATAAAATTGAGAAATATTAGTCATGCACTTATTACGAAAGTGGTAGTATTTTTATTTGCCGTTGTTTGTATAACAGGTATAGCGAAGACGATAATAAATATGGAAACAAATGAGGTGCATCTTGATAGTATCAATCACAAAAATTATTTTGAAAGTGGAGCATTCGCGGATGAAAGTTACGGCATTATTTCCCCTTTAGCGCAATTAATCGGGAAATATAAAAGTGAAGAGTATATTTTAAGCGGTAAGGTACTAACGGAAGAAGAGATTATAGAAATTGAAGAAAATTTGTATAATGATTTCCGTTATTCAAACAAATATGATCATAGTTTGGGTGAAAGGGATAATAAGCGCATCTATCGAGAAACAGCTGATGATAACATCAATCGTAAAAAAGATGAAGTTATGAGCGCTCAAGTAAGGGAATTTTACCGGTTACTCAGCACATTAAAAGCAAATAAAGGAATCATCTATTATGCAAGTAACGGTGAGCAAGTATTTTCTAATAGCGGATTCGATAAGCAAAAGGATTTTGAAGAGTATAACACGTATATGCTATTTGAGGATTATCAACATAAGATTGTCCCAAATGAAGCGAAAGAAAGCCGGTACTTCGATTACTTTACTGAAGGAGTTAACAGGCTGAATCCACAAACGGATGTCATTTATTTGGCGTACAAAGAACCTTACTTACAAGAGAAAATACAGGAGTGGGAAAAGGAAAAAGTGCTTGCTAAAAAATTGCTTACTGAATTCATTGTATTTTTAGCAGGATTTATTGTATCGATTGTTTATTTAATCATTGTGATTGGCAGAAAGTCATTTAAAGATAAAGAAATCCATTTGAATGTGATTGATAAATTATATAATGACCTCAATATTGCCATTATTGCTAGTTTAATCTTTATGTCGATTGCATTGATGATTGAATTACTCCGGGGTCTTTACATCCTACTTACAGTTCCTATTTTCGCCATTGCATTACTGTTGATTTTATCGCTCGTTAAGCATATTAAGAATCGAACAATATTTTCGCACACACTTATCTATCAAATTTTGAAAAAGGTCTTTCTTGCTGTAAAACAGGTCTTTGATAATGGCAGTATTGGTGTGAAAGTCGTGTTACTTGTTATCGGCTATCCAGTAATTGTTGTAGCAACATTTTTCATATTCCCAATTACGATGGGGGTTGCAGCTTGGCTTGCGCTAAAAAAGGTGAAGTCGTTTAATCGCATTAAAGAGGGCGTAGAGCAAATTAAAAATGGCGACCTCCATCATCGAATTGAAGTAGATGGCAAAGGTGAATTTAGTCGACTAGCAACGAATATTAACAGCATTACCGATGGGTTAAAAAATTCGGTGGATAGTGAAATTAAGAGTGAGCGGTTAAAAACAGAGCTCATTACGAATGTTTCGCATGATATTCGAACGCCATTAACATCCATTATTACGTATGTTGATTTATTAAAAATTGAAAAGGATCCTGAAAAAATTATTGAGTATATAGACGTGTTAGATCAAAAGTCGACAAGGCTGAAGCATTTAACAGATGATTTATTTGAAGCGGCTAAAGCGTCAAGCGGGAGCATACCTGTTCAATTAGAACAAATTGATATTTTATCGTTGTTAACGCAAGGCATAGGAGAAATGGATGAAAAAATTGAAGCATCGGCATTAGACTTTAAGTTAACTCACCCAACAGAAAAGGTGTATGTGAAGGCGGATGGCAAACTTTTATGGCGCTCCGTTGAAAATTTATTCTCGAATATTTTTAAATACGCACAGCCTGCATCAAGAGTATATATTGATGTAGAAGATTTAGGAAATGAAATACGCGTAACCTTTAAAAACATCTCAGCATATGAATTAAATATTTCAGCGGATGAACTAATGGAACGTTTCAAACGCGGAGATGAATCAAGAACAAGCCAAGGTAGCGGATTAGGGTTGTCGATTGCTGAAAGTCTGATCAACATCCAGCAAGGAAAGTTCAGCGTTCAAGTTGATGGTGATTTATTTAAAGTGATGATTAATTTACCGAAATTTCTAATTGAATAATTTAGCGAAGGAATAGGATATCAGTGTCCTATTCCTTTTTCTGTTATTAAATATAGTGTTAAAAAATTAGTACAGGTATGCTCATCATTCTCTTCAAACAAAAATGTATACTATAAACCCTAGTAAGTATAAAATAGGACAGTTAGCATTTGGTGTAGGAAGGGTGATCAATATGTTCAAAGCATATGCTTGGCTAACAATTTGTGTAATGGTGTGGGGAAGTAACTTTGTGTTTGGAAAGATGTTAGTTCAAGACTTTTCTCCATCATTATTAACGATGCTTAGACTGCTATTTATTGTACTATTTTTATTTGGTATCGCTTTATACAAAAAGCACTTTAAACGATTGAATAAATCGGATTTACTTATAATTATTTTACTAGGTGTTATTGGTGTTTTTATAAATCAATGGTCATTCTTTGTTGGATTACAAACAGCTGATCCAACGACATCTGCCCTAATTTTAGCAATGACGCCTATTTTAACGGCTGTTTTAGCTGCTATTTTCTTAAAAGAGAAATTAACAACGCGCATGTTTTTGGGATCAATTGTAGCAATATTAGGTATTTACTTTGTTGTAGCAAAAGGAGACATCTCTTCTTTGCATATTGATAAAGGGCTATTTTGGATTGTTCTAACGATGATAACATTCGCCATTATGATTATTATGACGCGGCTTCTTTCTCATAGAATTGACCCGCTTACGATTACGTTATATTCCAATGTTGTCGGTTTCATTGTGTCGATTCCTTTTGCCTTCACATTAGACAAGCCTTTGCATGTAAGTACACAGGTGTCAGATTGGTTATTTTTGATTGGAACGGCTGTTGTTGTACATGGGATTGCAACATTGATTTGGAATAATAATATTAGACATGTCGATGCTTCAAAGGCTTCAATACTATCCAATCTAGAGCCTTTTGTAGCAATGGTCATGGGATTGATCTTGCTATACAAACCAATAACAGGATCAGAAATTTTAGGGTCATTATTTATAGTTGGCGGTGTAGTGCTGTCGACGTATCAACGAAAGTGAAAAACCATCTCGGGGTAATTTCATTGTTATAGCTCTATTAGGCGATATAGGCCAAAATACGGATAAATATGTTAATATAATAACCTGCATGTTATAATCTTTTTGTTGTAATTTTGTGCCGATGTTTTTAAATGGCAGTTAGTTACTCTTAAATAGAGGAAGTGAATTGATGGATTGGTTTAGCAGTATATTGGGTGAAATAAATACAGTTTTATATTCCTATATATTAATTATTTTATTAGTGGGAACGGGTATATTTGTAACTTTAAAAACAAAGTTTATTCAATTTAGATTACTCCCAGAAATGTTTAAGCTTATTACAGAGGCCGCGCCAACAGATAAATCGGGGAAAAAGGGAATTTCCTCTTTCCAAGCCTTTACAATATCTGCTGCTTCTCGTATCGGAACGGGTAATATAGCGGGCGTTGCGACAGCAATTGCACTTGGTGGTCCTGGTGCGATATTTTGGATGTGGATGATTGCGCTAATTGGTGCGGCATCTGCGTTAATTGAAAGTACATTAGCTCAAGTATATAAAATAAAAGATAAAGATACAGGAGCGTTCCGTGGTGGCCCTGCCTATTACATGGAAAAGGGTTTAAATAAAAGGTGGATGGGTATTCTTTTTGCCATCGCGATTACAATTACTTACGGTTTTATTTTTAATGCGGTACAAGCAAATACAATTTCGATTGCTTTTGAAGATAGCTTTGGTATGAATCGTGTTGTTGTAGGGTTAGTACTAGCTGTCTTAACAGCAATTATTGTCTTTGGTGGATTAAAGAGAATTGTCAGCTTTACGCAAGTGGTGGTTCCAGTTATGGCCATTTTGTACATTGTACTTGCACTTATTGTTGTAGTTTTAAATATTTCTGAACTTCCGGGTGTGTTTGTCCTAATCATTAAATCTGCTTTCGGTTTGGAAGAGGCTTTTGCCGGAATGATAGGGTCAGCTATTATGAATGGGATTAAACGTGGTTTATTCTCCAATGAGGCAGGGATGGGTTCTGCACCGAATGCAGCAGCAACTGCCTCTGTTTCTCACCCAGTAAAACAAGGTTTGATTCAAGCGCTTGGTGTATTTATTGACACATTAGTAGTATGTACGGCAACTGCTGCCATCGTATTACTAGGCGATGCGTATCTTCAATCTGACGCAACTTCTGTCAATTTAACGCAAGCTTCTTTAGTTGGAAATTTAGGTGAGTGGGCAGGAATATTCCTGGCGATTATTGTATTTATGTTTGCTTTCAGTACAGTTATTGGAAATTACTACTATGGCGAATCAAATATTCGATTTATTAAAGAGTCAAAGATGGGCTTATTAGTATTCCGTATAGTTGCCGTATTTTTTGTTATGTTTGGTTCTATTGCAAAAGTACAAATTGTGTGGGATTTAGCGGATTTATTTATGGGTATTATGGCGCTAATCAATTTAATTGCAATTTTATTACTTTGGAAAGTGGCGAAACCTGTTATTGATGACTATTTAAAACAACGTAAGCAAGGTAAAGACCCCGTTTTCTATAAGAAGAACGTACCTAATATGGGGGATGTTGAATGTTGGGGAGACGATGAAGACAATCGCTAAATGAAAGAGAGTGCCCAAGCTTTTGGGGCACTCTCTTTTTAATATCGATTAAATTAGATTTACTTTGCAATTTCCTTTACAACATCGATTGTAAATTCTGCCCCGTAATGACCGGCTTTTTCTAAGTCTTCAATATTGTCATCTGTTACTTCAGAGTTAGAAATTGTTCGTAATGAAAGGAATGGAACATCTAGTAAATGAGCAACTTGAGCTACAGCAAATGCCTCCATCTCTTCACCGCTCGTTCCAAAGTTCTCGTGGAACCATTGGATACGGTCGATTTCTCGATTCCACCAGTCACCACTTCCGATAACTCCTTCTACAACGTTCCCATGTTTATATTTGTCAGCTGCATTTTTAGCGGCTTCAACAAGTTTTGGGTCACTTGGTAATGAAGAATAGTTTTGTGTTTCTCCATTTGCATCTTTAAGTTCTGTTGCCATATGAATCCAGTTTTCTGGTTTCATCCCTTGCCCATCTTCCATACGTTCAGAACGGAAGCTTCCGATATTGATAACTTCTGTAGCAATTACTGTATCGAATACGTGAATATCTGGATCATGTCCTCCAGCTGTTCCTTGATTGATTATTACTTTAGGATTATATTTTTCAATTAATAATGTTGTTGATGCAGCTGCATTAACCATTCCCACTTCTGTTTGGGATACTACAACTGGAATACCTTCAATTTCGCCTATATAAAAGGAATAATTACCGTGTTTCTCCTCTTTATAATCGCCCATTGCTTTTAAAAATTCTGAAACTTCAACAGCCATTGCTCCTTGAACAGCAATTGGTTGTTCTTTTGTCTGTTGCTTGTCTAAATCAGTAGACTTTTCTTCATTGGCTGAACATCCAACCAATAATAAAAGTAAGACAGCAATATTCGCGAATAACTTAAAACTCTTGTTCATTATTTCAATTTCCTCCGTGACATTTGGATAAACACGAACATTAATACGTTTATCCTTATGATAGTTTGCATTTAGGAGTATACTATATTAGAAAAACTTTAACAAGGGAGATTTTCTAATATAATTAATAAAATCTAATAAATTTCTACTTTCTCTTGCTATGAATTATTATTAAGTTTACTTTCAATAATAGAGGGACGTTTTTAGCTGTACTAAAAAAGGGTGTTAAAATTCTTGAGGCATATTAATAAAATTTCAATAGAAAAGAACAGCATCTCTAATTTTGATGAGATGCTGTTCTTTTAATTGGAAAGCTAAATAATAGAGTAAAACGGATAAAAGAGTGTTATTCTCCAGTTATTTTCTAATAACCGGAATCCACATTTCACCAAATACTAAGCCGTCTCGCTGCCCCATTTCAACGACTGTATTTGGCCCACCAACATAGGCGAAATCCTTTGCTTCTGGTAAAGCTTGACCAAAAGCAAGACCAGTAAGCGTATTACCAAGTTCAGCAGAAGTTTTTGCTTCCCCTTTAACAACGAGATATTCACCCGTAGGAAATTCAATAATTCTTGACACTTCTTGTATAGATGATTCAGCCATAACCCCAGCATAATGCATCATTTTATTATTAACAGCTTCGTTCACGGAAAAAATATAGTCATTTGTCGCGATTGCTTTTAAAGCATCAAGTCGTCCATCTTGTGCGATAGCTGACCAAAAATCATTCTTTTCTTTGTTTATGCCCACAAAGTCTGTGTAATCACTCTTTAGTTCAACCCCAATACCTAAAACTGTAAAGCCATCTTTCTTTTCTAACGTATAATTTGTCATATTCAAAACCATCCTCCTTTAAAAAATCTGTGACATCCGCCGGGGCTTAACTTGATTCCGCCGGGGTTTGAACCCCCACGCAAGTAGAACTACCTATTTGGCATTCATCCTCCACTTATTGAAGTACGGGACTTCAGCTGAATTAAGTTAAATTATTCAAGTATTTTTTCTTTTCACTTGATACGTTTATAATAACTTTAAACCATGTCAAGAAATGATACCGTTTAGGAGAACTAGATGAAAAAAGTTGAACGAATTAATACGATCATGCGGTATATCAACAACCGTGCCCACTTTACAATTTCAGAAATCATGCGAGACTTTAACATTTCCCGTTCAACAGCCATTCGGGATATTCGAGAAATCGAAGCGATGGGGATGCCACTTGTCGCTGAAGTTGGGCGAGACGGGGGTTACTTTGTTATGAATAACTCTGTCCTACCTACTGTTCGTTTTACCGACAATGAAATTAAAGCCCTTTTTATTGCATTTATGGCCACTAGAAATCAACAACTTCCATACTTAAAAAGTCGGCAATCTTTAGCTGAAAAGTTACTAGGTCTTATTTCAGAAAACCAGCAAGATGACCTTGTCCTATTAAATAAAATCTTACTTTTTGAAGGGACGAATCCCATTAATCCTGATCTACTGGAGCTATCCGACTTGCCACATCCGATGTTGGAAAAACTTATTCAAATCCTTCTTTTGGATAGTTATTTATTAATTACGATTGAAGAAGAAGGGGCATTCAAATCTTATCCAATTTATCTTATGCACCTTTATCATGAAAAAGGGGTTTGGTTGATTGATGGCTTTATCCTAAAGGATGAAAGTAGAAGGATTTTCCCTGTCGACAATTTGATAGATGTGAAACCATCCCCTACGAAAAATAGAATAAGTAAGAAAAAAATTTTAGAAAAGCTAAGTAATCAGGAAGAAGAAACTAATCTTGTTCTTGAGCTTGGTCCAAAGGCAATAGCCCAGTTCAAAAAGTATCACCCTTTGAATGTTTCCATTTCCTATACGAATCCTTATCAAGCAACAGCCATTGTAAAAACGTTTATCAATGTTAATCATTCAGAAGAACTGGCTGATATAACAAATTGGCTGCTCTTTTTGGGTGAGGATATTAACATAAAGGAAGTGCCGGAAGAAATTTTAAAAGGCTTGCAAGAGAGATCATGCTTATACTGCCCATAATAGGTAGTAGTTAAAACTTTTAAGGCTTTAAGTTTTCCCTTTTGCTTGCATCTAACGTAACGTCAGATTTTATAATGGAGCAAAGGGAGTGAGTTTTATGTATTCGATTGGGCAATTTGCGAAAAAAACAGGATTAACAGTGCGGGCTTTACGATTTTATTCGGATAAGGGGCTACTTGACCCATGTCGTATTTCAGAAGCAGGGCATCGTTATTATAATGACGAAAGCATTGTAAGAGTACAAAAAATAATGACGTTAAAATATTTGGATTACTCACTTGAAGATATAGAGGCGTTATTTTCAAAAGGAGAAACAGGGTTAATTGAATCGTTGCAGTTTCAGCGGAAGCAGTTAGAGAAAAAAAGAAAGCACTTGGATAATATTATTGCGAATTTAGATCAAGCGATTGCAATTGGTGAACGTAGTGAATCTATTGAACCAACAATTTTTTTATCGTTCATTCATAATTTGCTGAAGGAAGAAGAGCAGAAGGAATATTTGCGCCAATATTTTCCGAAAGCACTTATTGACAAAATGTACGATTATTTTGAAGTGAATTTAATTGAGATGAATCATCAATATATTCAGCTAACACATCAACTAAAGCAAGCTTATATAGAGCCCATTCCAGATAAGTATTTGCAGTCAATAATTGAACAGTTTTCGATGATTATTCCTCAGGAAATAGCTATGGAAATTGCAGAAGCACTAAAGGATAGTGATCTTACAGAGATGGATGAGTGGCTATTTCCATCGCCATTTACTAAAGAAGAGGAAGATTGGCTTATAGAGCAAGCAAAACGTTTAGGGTTATATGGAGGTTATGATGATGAATAGTTCTATCAAGGGTATTTGGCAGCTTGTGCAAAATAGTAAGCTTTCGAAAAGGCTTATGATTGGAACGCTGTTATTAAGTATTTTCGAAACATTGATTGGGCTCGGTGTACCGCTCATTACAATGCGCATGATTAATGACTTTTCAACAATTGGTTTTTCATTGCAAGCGATTTTGCTCGTTGGATTATTTCTTATTTTCCAAGCGGTACTTGGTGGTGTGACATTTTATATGATGCGCAAATTAGGTGAGCGTATTGTTGCAAATTTACGTAGCACAGTGTGGGGGCATGTGTTGCGTTTAAAAGTACCTTATTTTGATGAGCATGAATCAGGCGAAACGATGAGCCGTATTACGCAAGATACGAATGTCATTAAGGCGCTTATTACGGATCATTTTATTAGTTTTGTTTCAGGCTTATTTGCGATTGTCGGTGCAGTTGCCATTTTAATTTGGATTGATTGGAAAATGACATTACTTATGTTAGTAGCGGTACCGTTAGCAATCGTTGTATCATTACCACTCGGTCAGCGCATGAATAAAATTGCGAAGGCGAATCAAGATGAACTGGCGAAGTTTAGTGGGCATTTAGGGCGTGTGTTAACGAATATTCGCCTTGTAAAAACAGCACAAACAGAAAGCTTCGAGCAACAAAATGGGGAACAAAAAATCCAGAAGCTTTATTTATTTGGGCTAAAAGAAGCGCGTATAATGGCCGTCTTATCACCAATCATGACGCTGATCATGATGGTTGTATTAATTTTGCTATTTGGTTATGGTGGTGCCAAAGTTTCGACAGGCGCAATTTCAGCTGGGGAACTAGTGGCAATCATGATTTACCTCGTGCAAATTATTATTCCGTTTACACAAATGGCGACATTTTTTACCGCTTTACAAAAGGCGATGGGTGCAACTGAGCGCGTGCAGGAAATTTTACAGCAACCGATTGAGACTGGTGGTAATGCTGTCATGACACAAAGTAATGAATCAATCGTATTTGACCGTGTTGCTTTTGGATACAACGATAAACCGCTTCTTGAGGAAGTATCATTTAAAATCCCAATGGGTAAAACAACTGCCTTTGTTAGTGCAAGTGGCGGAGGAAAAACGACGATGTTTTCATTAATGGAGCGTTTTTACGATACGACAAGTGGGGAGATTCGGTTTGGTCAGCAACGAATTGATCAAATGGAATTGGCCGAGTGGCGTGGTTTGTTTGGCTATGTAACGCAGGAATCCCCTTTGATGAATGGGACGATTCGTGACAATGTTATATATGGTAGTGGGCAAGTTTCAGAAGATGAGATTGAGGCGGCTTTAAAAAACGCAAATGCATGGGATTTTGTGAACCAGCTAGAAAATGGATTAGCAACAGAAGTTGGTGAAGGCGGTATTAAATTATCCGGTGGGCAACGTCAGCGAATTGCGATTGCTCGGGCATTATTAAGGAATCCTGCTATTCTATTACTAGATGAAGCAACATCTAATTTAGATAATGATGCAGAACGTGAAGTACAAAAGGCGCTCGAACAAGTGATGAAAGGGCGTACAACTGTCATTATCGCACATCGTTTATCTACAATTACACATGCCGATCAAATATTAGTATTTGAAGATGGTCGAGTGACAGGTGCAGGTACACATAATGAATTGCTTCAAAATCATGCTTATTATCAGCAACTGATACAACTGATGACTCATTAATTATTAGCTGAATGATTATGGTAAAATATAACTTTGAAGGGGTGTTATGAATGGAACAAACATTTCCATTGCTTGAAACAGAGCGGTTAGTTTTAAAAGAAATTACTGTAGAAGATGCACCGAGTATTTTAAATTATTTATCGGATAAAGAAGTAATGAAATACTATGGATTAGTGCCTTTTCAGACTGTAAATGATGCGTTAGATGAAATTTCATGGTATCAATCAATATTTCGTAATAAAACAGGTATTCGTTGGGGGATAACCGTAAAGGATGAGCAAGTGGTAATTGGAAGCTGTGGCTTTTTAAATGTGGATGCACAACACGCGAGAGCCGATATTGGATTTGAACTGCATCAAGCGTATTGGGGACAGGGTATCGCAAGTGAAACCCTTAAACCAATCATTACATATGGTTTTAATCAATTACAGCTGCAAAGAATACAAGCATTAATTGAACCAGGCAATACAGCATCTCAAAAGTTAGTGGAAAGACACGGATTTGTAAGGGAAGGCTTGTTAAGAAGTTACGAGTATACTTGCGGCAAATATGATGATCTGTATATGTATTCATTATTAAAGCGGGATTTAGAAGCGATAAATAATAAGTGATTTCCCTAATTTATAACAGAAGCTGCTCGAAAACTAATTTTGATTTTTAGTTTTCGAGCTTTTTTAAATCATTTCAATTTGAAGTAATAACTGAAAAATCTGACCCTTCCATTTTTATGTAAATTGGCTATTTAATTAAGGTTAAACATAGCTATACTAAAACTATACTAACCACAAGGAGATGTCGATAAATGAAAATTTCATTAGGGTCAGATGTAGTACAAAGAGGGATGTCACTTATAAAAAATGGCGGTGTCATTATGGATGTAATGAATGCCGAGCAAGCAAAAATTGCGGAAGCAGCAGGGGCAGTTGCTGTTATGGCATTGGAACGCGTGCCATCTGATATTCGTGCAGCTGGAGGGGTAGCTCGCATGGCTGATCCGCGTATTATGGAAGAAGTAATGAATGCAGTTTCTATTCCGGTTATGGCAAAAGCGCGTATCGGTCATATTGTGGAAGCGCGTATGTTAGAGGCGATGGGTGTTGATTTCATAGATGAAAGTGAAGTGTTAACACCTGCTGATGAGGAGTTCCACTTATTAAAAAGTAAATATACAGTTCCATTTGTTTGTGGCTGTCGCGATTTAGGAGAGGCAGCGCGCCGAATTGGTGAAGGTGCGGCAATGCTAAGAACAAAAGGCGAGCCGGGTACAGGAAATATCGTCGAAGCAGTACGCCATATGCGAAAAGTAAATGCGCAAGTACGTGCCGTTGTCGCAATGAATGATGATGAATTGATGACAGAGGCAAAAAATTTAGGTGCACCGTTTGAAGTATTACTTGCGATTAAACAAGCAGGCCGTCTACCCGTTTCGAACTTTGCAGCTGGTGGTGTATCAACACCTGCGGATGCAGCATTAATGATGGAATTAGGAGCGGACGGTGTATTCGTAGGTTCGGGTATTTTTAAAGCAGAAAACCCAGAAAGGTTTGCAACGGCAATCGTTCAAGCGACGACAAATTATCAAGATTACGAGTTAATTAATAATGTTTCACGTGGAATCGGATCACCGATGAAAGGAATTGATATTCGCGGTTTAGCACAACATGAGCGAATGCAAGACCGTGGTTGGTAATAGTAGATAAATAACCTATTATAAGTGTAAATCAAAGCTACCTTGCTACTTTGATTTACACTTTTTTATGATGATAATCATTCGTAAATTTGATACAATCAATTTCGCTTTTCCCCACAAAACATGCCATAATAGATAGATTATGAAACAGTGAGGATGACTCGATGGAACAGATACGTGAATTATATGTAAAACCAAAGTTTATTAAGCAAATGACAAATGGTTATCCGCTTATTTTAAAAGAAGCAATCGATATGCCAGAGGTGGCGATTGCAGAAGGTACGATTGTGCAATTACTTGATGCGCAAGGCGGTTATATTGCGACAGGCTATTATGGTGAGCAAAATAAAGGAATTGGCTGGGTACTATCACGTAAACAAAAAGAAGCGATTGATGTACGTTTCTTTACGAAGAAGATTCGCGAAGCCGCTGAAAAACGTGCAGATTTTTTTGCATCAGAAGATACGACCGCTTTCCGTGTATTTAACGGAGAAGGTGATGGAATTGGTGGCTTAACAATCGATTTCTTCAATGGTTTCTATATGGTGAGTTGGTATAGTGAAGGAATTTATGCATTCCGTGATGTTGTGTATGAAGCATTAAATAAAGCTCTTAACACGCGCGGCATTTATGAAAAATTGCGCTTCAATACGAACGGTCAATATGTGGAACAGGACGATTATGTATCAGGTGAAAAAGGGGAATTCCCATTAATCATTTCAGAAAACGGCATGAATTTTGCGGTTGATTTAAACGATGGGGCGATGACAGGTATATTCCTTGATCAACGTAATGTTCGTAAAGCATTACGCAATCAATTTGCTATGGATAAAACGGTATTGAATACATTCTCATACACAGGGGCATTTTCAGTAGCAGCAGCACTTGGTGGCGCAGCAGGTACAACAAGTGTTGATTTAGCAAAACGTAGCTTGCCAAAAACAATTGAACAGTTTTCAGTGAATGGAATCGACTATGAGTCACAAGATATTAAAGTGATGAACGTATTCGATTACTTTAGTTATGCAAAGCGTCATGATTTGAAGTTTGATGTTGTAGTACTTGATCCACCAAGTTTTGCACGTACAAAGAAAATGACATTTAGTACCGCAAAAGATTATCCAAAGCTATTAACAGACGCGCTTGCCATTACAAATGATGATGGAATTATTATTGCTTCCACGAATAATGCAAGCTTTGATATGAAAAAGTTTAAAACATTTATAGATAAAGCGTTTAAAGATGCAAATACTCAATATAAAATCATAGAACAACATCAGCTGCCAGAGGATTTTGCCGTACCACATAACTTCCCGGAATTTAACTATTTAAAAGTTGTGATCATTCAAGTCATAAACTAAAAGGACGAAATTAATGAAATACAATAAATCAATTATGCTAAAACTTATTAATGAACATCGTGAGTTACATGATGAGTTAAAAAAGTTAAAGGCTGAAATGGGCTTAGAGAAAAGCTTCGCAATCAAAGCATTATACCATTCACATGTTGCAGGAGATGGACCGTATATTCGAGACTATCAAGACCTAGAAAATTTAAAGAAATAATAGTAAGGAGCCGATTCAGAAATTTTGGAATCGGCTTTTTTTCAATTTAAGAGAAAAGCCATCTTTGAATGCCTAAAAACATCCCCCAACAAATAAGCCCAATTGAAATCGCTAATCCAAGATGAAGGTGATTTTTCAACGCGATATAGACAGCACCTAATAGAACAATCGTTGCGGGTAAACCGATGAGTACGCCCCAAGTAAATTGTAGAATTTGTTCATTATTTTGTCCTTGTACAGTGAGCCAAATAATACTGAGTAAACTAATGAGGGGTAATGCAGCAATGATACCGCCATATAACGGAAAGCGTCTTGCTACTTCTGTGACGACCCCGATAATAATGGCGGAGCTTAGTATTTTAATGACCGTGTACATTTTTCGCAACCTCACTTAATAATTGAAAGCTTTCTTCTATCTTTTGCTTTTGCTCCACTGTTAACTTACGGAATACATTTTCTAACTTCTCTGGATCTAACTCCGTATTTACCTTCACCACATCAAGGCCAATAGCCGTTAAGTAAAGGTTTACAATTCGTTGATCATGTTCGTCCCTTTTTTTAATGATCCAGCCGTTATTTTCAAGCTTTTTAATATGTTCGGAAGCAGTGTTATGAGAAATTCGAAACGCTTCTGCAACAAGTCGGACTGTAACGATTCCTTCTTTTTGAATGAATTGCAAAATCCGAACACTTTGATGAGAAATATTTTGTTGTTGTTCAGGGTGTAAATAATAGTAAATTGTTGTGAAATAATCATTTAAGTTCGTCATAGTTAGTAAACTCCTTTACATCTGTCTAGACGATTATATCGTATAAACAGATATAAATAAAGCTTGAATATATTCCGCATCATCTCAGCTAAAAATGGAAAAAGGGAATGTGAATCATATTGTTCACATCCCCGTTTCCATTGAAAGCAACCATAGAAAATCATCTTCAACAAGCAATTGAAGGTCAGTTCCTAGATCAATTAGTTGCTCTGCTTTTTGTTGTTTTGTGCTTATACCACGACGTTTGTTTCCAAGTATTACAAAGTCAGTTTCCGTAGTGACAGCACCTTGTAAAAATCCCCCACAGTTGCGAACTCTTTTCGCAGCTTCCGAACGGGTCATTGTAGAGAGGGCACCTGTAAAAACTAATTGTTTATTATAAAATGGATGTCTAAAACTGCCATAATGATCTTCCAAATGGACGGCTTGTAGGCTGTTATTAACTTTATGCATATGGAGCTTCCCCCTTTTCATTGATGCTACTCTTATTATGACATTTTCAATCGTTCATTGACAAAAGCATCGTATTGAAATACTAATTTTGGTAAAATGAACACAAAAGAAATAAACGGAATACTCAATGCAATATTTTGGAGTAATGAATGGGGGTACATACATATGAATAAACGTAAACGAGCATTATGGGGATTTATTATCGGTGATGCGTATGGTGTACCGATGGAATTTATGGAGCGAGATTCTTTTGAAATTCATGACATGATTGGCTATGGATGCTGGGATGTACCGGCTGGAACATGGTCGGATGATAGTGCGATGACGCTTATTACGATACAGCATTTAATTGAAGATACATCTATTGCTGATTTAAAGCGTGCCTTTTGCAATTGGGTTTATCGTGGGCATTGGTCATACAATGATGAGCCTGCATTTGATGTGGGTATGACGATTGCAGAAGTCATTAATCGATGGGAAACAAAGGGACCTTTTGAAGCAGCAAAAGACGATGAACAATGCAATGGTAATGGTGCCCTTATGCGAATTCTTCCAGTTGCCTTTTATAGCTATGGACGAGCAATTGAAGATCGTTATGTGAAAGATTATGCAACGCTAACACATGGACATATTCGTTCGACGCTTTGTTGTTTCCATTATACATATATGGTGCATGCATTAATGGATGAGTTATCATTGGAGGCGAGTTTAGCGCGTGCGAATGAACAGCTACTTATTAAATTGAATGACTATCCAGAGGAAAAGGTCCACTTTGAGCGCATTTTGAATATAGTTGCGTTATCACGAGAGGATATTCAAAGTAACGGCTATGTCATTCATACACTTGAAGCAGTTTATTGGAGCTTGCTCAATAGTGAAAGTTATTATGATGCTATTTTTAAAGCGGTACATTTAGGCAATGATACGGATACGATTGCCGCCATTACTGGTGGTCTAGCTGGTATTTACTATGAGGAATTAAATATTCCAAACGACTGGATGGCTCTCATTCCAAAGCAAGAAGAAATTGACCATCTCATTAATCGTTTTGTGAAAGTTATTTTTTAAATGTAAATTTTTTGAATCCTTTTATGTTTTCGCTCGTAATTGTATAAAGAGAAAGTAAAGCACGGTGATTTCGTTAAATTGAAGGAGGCGTATTTTATGAAGCAACTTTATATTAAACAAAAGGTGTTCAGTCTTGGTGGTAAGTTTACGGTAAAGGATCAGCAAGAAAGTGATCGATATTACGTGGAAGGTAGCTTTATGCAAATTCCAAAAACGTTTTCAATTTTCAATGCAACTCGGGATGAAATCGCACTTATTACGAAAAAGGTGTTTAGCTTTTTACCGAAGTTTTTTGTTGAGGTAAATGGTCGAGAAGTACTGACAATCCAGAAGGAGTTTTCATTTTTTAAGGCACGCTATAAGATTGAAGCAGCAGGCATCGAGATTAATGGGAATTGGTGGGACATGAATTTTCAAGTGCTGCAGCATGGAGAAGTTATTGGAAAAGTGAGCAAGGAATGGTTCACATGGGGCGATAGTTATAAGGTGGATATTTTAAATGAAGAGATGGAGACTATAATTATTGCGATTGTTGTTGCCATTGATTGTGTGAAAGCGGATCAAGCGGCCTCCTCATCAGCAGCCTCGATGTAAAGGGCATTTAATTCAATGGAAAATAATCTGTACAGGTGAAATATAATGCCCGTACAGTTTTTTTGTGTTGGAAATTTTTTTCATATTACAACCAATTATCAAAATGGACAAAATCGATGATGGATTAGTTGATAAAAAGGGAAACTCAAAGGAAATAGCGTATACAGCATTAATATTATCGATGCAAAATACGCTAATTGAAGGAATTTCAAAATATATAGGTGAAAGGATATAGTGGGAAGTAACGGATATTACGAAGTGATTTTTAATCTTTATTCGAAAATAATTTTTCAAGTATTCTTTTTGGACAAAAAATGCTCACAATTGTAAGGGATTTCTTGAAATTGGTAAACTTCTTAATAGCTTAGTGCTAAGCCATCTGAATATATTTTAATCTTTTAACAATTATGTTACACTACAATGAGTTGAAAAATGATACAGAAAAAATAGGCGCAAATATTTTTTTAGTCGAACATTAAAGTGAGCGCTTACATTATTTCTGCAAATCGTAATATATATATAAGGGAAGGTAAATATGAGTAACAAGCATATTAAATCAGACGTTATTTTAATTGGTGCCGGTATTATGAGTGCGACTTTAGGGACAATGCTTAAAGAATTAGCACCCGATTGGAAAATCACAGTATTTGAGCAGTTAGGTAAAGCAGGCGAGGAAAGCTCTCACGAATTAAACAATGCAGGTACAGGACATGCTGCATTATGTGAGCTTAACTATACAAGTGAAAAGTCAGATGGCTCTATTGATATTACAAAAGCAATTGCAGTAAATGAACAATTCCAAGATTCACTACAATTTTGGTCGCATCTTGTAAAAAAAGAACAAATTAAAAACCCTCAAGATTTCATCATGCCAATACCTCATATGAGTATGGTACAAGGGGAAAAAAATGTTGAGTATTTAAAAAAGCGTCATGAAACAATGATTGGTAATCCTTTATTCGAAGGAATGGAATACTCAGAGGATCCAGCGACATTAAAAAAATGGATTCCATTAATTATGAACGACCGTAAATCAAGTGAACCGATTGCTGCTACAAAAATCGATTCAGGTACGGATGTAAACTTCGGTGCATTAACGCGTATGTTAATCACGAATTTACAAAATCAAGATGCAGATGTGAATTATAACCATAGCGTAAAAGGTTTAAAACGTATGTCAGACGGTTCTTGGGAAGTGAAAGTGCACGATAAAGAAAGCCACAAAATGGAATACCACTCAGCTAAGTTCGTGTTCTTAGGTGCTGGTGGTGGTAGCTTAGAGTTACTACAAAAAACAGGTATTCCTGAAAGTAAGCATATCGGTGGATTCCCTATTAGTGGTCTATTCTTAGTATGTAACAATCAAGAAATCGTCGAACAACATCATGCAAAAGTGTATGGTAAAGCGGCTGTTGGTGCACCACCAATGTCAGTACCTCACTTAGATACACGTTATATCGATGGTAAAAAATCATTATTATTCGGTCCGTTCGCAGGGTTCTCACCTAAATTCTTAAAAACGGGCTCTAATATGGACTTAATTGCAACTGTAAAACCGAATAACTTATTTACATTATTAGCTTGCGGTGCGAAAAATATGGACTTAACAAGCTACTTAATCGGCCAAGTATTATTATCAAAAGAAAAGCGTGTGGAAGAATTACGTAGTTTCGTTCCAGGGGCGAAGAGTGAAGATTGGGAAGTTATCGTAGCTGGTCAACGTGTACAAGTAATTAAAGACACAGACGCTGGAAAAGGTACATTACAATTCGGTACAGAAGTTGTAAGTGCACATGACGGTTCAATTGCTGCATTACTTGGTGCATCACCAGGTGCTTCAACAGCAGTTTCAGTTATGATAAAGGTAATGAAACAATGTTTCCCAGAGGAAATGAAAAATTGGGAACCAAAACTTAAAGAAATGATTCCTTCATATGGTAAGAAGCTGGATGAAAATCCAGAGCTAATTAAACAAGT
Organism: Solibacillus sp. FSL K6-1523; assembly: GCF_038005225.1. Taxonomy (NCBI): domain Bacteria; kingdom Bacillati; phylum Bacillota; class Bacilli; order Caryophanales; family Caryophanaceae; genus Solibacillus; species Solibacillus sp. FSL K6-1523. The sequence goes on along the minus strand of NZ_JBBOSU010000001.1, from coordinate 4,326,181 downwards.
TCACGCTTCAACGGCTGAAACATTAGGCTTACACAAGTTTTAATTCATAGTAAAATAGAGAGAACCTTTTATCATATAAAGATGAAGGGTTCTCTTTTTTACATTTCAATCGGTATACGAATGTTCAAAATAAACGTGTTTAAATGGAGGAATAGATATGTATAAATTAGATTTCCCATCACCACTAGGCGTAGTTGAAATTATGAGCACAGAGAGCGCCATCAAATCAGTGTATTTTACTAATCGAGAGGTAGCAATTTATGAGCAAACGGCTGAAACACCAGCTGTATTAAAGGATTGCTACGAACAACTCATACAATATTTTAATGGTGAGCGGACAGAATTCACCGTCCGATATGAAATGCATGGCACAGACTTTCAGAAAAGTGTTTGGACCGCTTTAACGACAGTATCTTTTGCCAAAACTGAATCTTATAAAGATATTGCAATTAAAGTGGGCAATGAAAAGGCAGTGCGTGCAGTAGGAACAACGAATGGGAAAAACCCGATAAGTATTATTGTTCCGTGCCATCGTATTATTGGTGCAAATGGTAAATTAACAGGCTATGGAGGCGGCCTATGGCGAAAAGAATGGTTGCTTGAACATGAGAAAAAAACAGCGAAAGAATAGGATTGATTAAATGAACGAACAGCAATATGAAAAGCAATTAAATATTAATACATCAGGATTTCAGTACGGTTTTCCGAAATTAGTAAAATATCACCGCTATGAGCCAACTCCTTATAGCGGTTTAGATCAATTGTTTGAGCATTACACATTGCCTGAAAATGCATGCCTAGTTGATATTGGCTGTGGGAAAGGGCGTGTGCCAATTTACGTGCATTACCAATTTCAAATACCAGTAGTCGGAATTGAAATGGATCAAAAGTTTTTTATAGAGGCCGAGCATAACCGCGAGCAATATTTAAAGAAAAACAAAAAGAATAGTGCATCGATTCAATTTATGAATCAACTAGCAGAAACTTATAAAATAGCGGACAAAGACAATGTGTTTTTCTTCTTTAATCCATTTTCCATTCATGTTTTTCGTCAGGTGATGAATCATATTTTAGATTCATTGGAACAGAAAAAGAGAGTGATCGATGTTATTTTGTATTATCCTGCGCCAGAGTACATGCTTTATTTGCAGCAGGAATTAGCTTTAAATTTCCTTGTAGAAGTTAAATTGGCAGATGAGAAAAATGAAAATGAACGAATTGTTGTATTTAGAATTTCGTAAATAAAATACCGCCATATATTGAAAAGTATACAAAAATAGTAAGAGGAAAATAGTTTTAGTTAGAAAATACTAAATATACAGAAAAATCACACTAGACTAAAAATAAAGTTTCGATTACAATACAGAAGTTAGAATAAATAGATGTCAAAGGTCACGATTCGTGTATTCAGAAAATTGAAAATTTAGATTGTTAAGATGATAGATATTGGGTATAATTATCTGGAATATCTAACAACTCTAGTATTCGGGGGGAATTTTAATGACACACAAAAGCAAAATGAAAAAGTACGGCTCTCTATTTATGGCAACTGCATTACTGACAGGTGCTTTAGCTGGATGTGGTACAAATGAGGATACGAGCTCATCAGGTGGAAGTAGTAATGCTGTATCAGGTGATGTAATTAAAATTGGTGCGAACTTAGAATTATCAGGTGGTGTAGCATCATATGGTTCTTCAATTGGTGATGGTGCCAAACTTGCCGTTGAAGAAATCAATGCAGCGGGTGGTATTGACGGTAAAAAAATAGAATTAATTACAGTCGATAATAAATCAGAGAACGCTGAAGCAACAACAGCGGCGATTCGTTTAGCTGAAAAAGATAAAGTAGTAGCAATGCTTGCACCAGCTACTTCTGGTAACGCTTTAGCGACAGTTGAAATTGCGAATAAATATAAAGTTCCAATTGTAACGGGATCAGGTACTGCACCAAATGTAACGGTAAATGACAATGGTTCGGTAAATGAGTTCGCATTCCGTACATGCTTCATCGATCCATTCCAAGGAACAGTAGCCGCAAACTTTGCAACGAAAGATTTAGGTGCGAAAAATGTAGCCATTTATGCTGATAATGCATCGGATTACGCAAAGGGCTTAGCTGCTTCATTTAAAGAAACGATAGAAGCAAATGGCGGTACAGTCGTTGCTGAAGAGGCATATGTTGCAAAAGATGTTGATTTCAAATCAACATTAACAAATATTAAAGGGAAAAATCCTGACTTTGTTTTCATTCCAGGTTATTACGAAGAGGTAGGCTTAATTGTTAAACAAGCCCGTGATCTTGGTATTGATGTTCCGTTAATGGGGGCAGATGGTTGGGATTCTCCAACATTAATTGATTTAGCTGGTGCGGAAGCATTAAATAACACATACATTACAAATCACTATTCTTCTGAAGATCCTGATGCGAGCATTCAAAAATTCGTTGAAGCATTCAAAGGGAAATATAAAGAAGCACCAAATGCATTCCATGCGCTAGGCTATGATTCGATTTATTTCATTGTTGATGCGATAAAACGTGTAGATGGTGATGTGACAGGCGAAGCGATTCAACAACAACTTGCTGCTACGAAAGACTTAAGCTTAATTACAGGGACTTTCACAGTAGATGAATTCCATAACCCAGTAAAATCTGCCACAGTGTTAGAATTCGTAGATGGTAAACAAGAGTTCAACTCTAAAGTGAATCCATAATTTTTTTACAAGTGGGGGAGGGCAAACGAGCTCTCCTTTTTTAATGGATAAGAACGTATTATATTTCATCATACACATAAGGAGTGAAATTTATGGAATGGATCCAACAACTTGTTAATGGTATTTCACTCGGTAGTATCTATGCGCTTATTGCACTGGGCTATACGATGGTATACGGGATTATTAAATTAATCAACTTCGCACACGGTGACGTATTTATGCTTGGTGCCTTTATTGGCTTTTTTGCCATTGCGCGTTGGGAAATGAACGTCTTTTTAGCCTTAATTTTAGCGATGATTTTATGTGCAATTATTGGCGTTATTATAGAACGTGTTGCTTATAAACGCTTGAGAAATGCAACGCGTATAGCTGCTTTAATTACAGCAATCGGGGTTTCGTTATTGATTGAATATACGGTTATCTTCTTCCGAGGAGCATCTCCATCCGCTTATCCGACTGTTTTTGAAACGAGCAATTTTGAAATTTTAGGTGTAAAGATTAGTACGCAATCTATTTTAATTTTATCTGTATCTATTTTCTTAATGATTTTATTACAATTTATCGTTCACAAAACAAAAATCGGTAAAGCAATGCGTGCGGTATCTCATGATGCGGATGCAGCAAAATTAATGGGTATTAACGTTGATAATACCATTTCAGCAACATTTGCAATTGGTTCTGCATTAGCAGGTGCGGCAGGAGTTATTTTTGGTATTTATTACACGCGTATCGATCCATTGATGGGCGTATTACCGGGGATTAAAGCGTTCATTGCAGCTGTACTTGGTGGAATTGGCATTATTCCAGGTGCAATGGTTGGTGGTTTAGTACTAGGTGTGGTGGAAACAATCGTATCCGCATTAGGCTACTCATTATGGCGCGATGCAGCAGCATTTGTTATTTTAATTCTTATTTTAATTATACGACCATCGGGTATTTTTGGTAAAAATGCTCGAGAGAAAGTGTAGGTGGATAGCGTATGAAAAAATCAAAAGTTTTTTGGAGTTATCTCGCACTAGCGCTAGTAGTCTATGCAGTCGTGCAATTTTTAATTAACGGTAATATGGTGAGTTATGCTAGCCAGAACATGTTAATTACAATGTGTATTAATATTATGCTAGCAGTTAGTTTACATGTTGTAATTGGAATAACAGGACAGTTCTCAATTGGTCATGCAGGATTCCTTGCTGTAGGGGCTTATATTTCAGCAATTTGTACGATGAAGTTAGGGATGCCGTTCGTTACGGCGATTTTAATAGGGGCTGTTGTTGCAGCACTTGCGGGGCTTTTAGTAGGAATTCCAACTTTGCGTTTAAAAGGAGACTATTTAGCAATTGCGACGTTAGGATTTGCCGAAATTATTCGTATTGTATTTTTAAATATTGATTATGTCGGGGGAGCAGCCGGAATGCAAGTGGCGCATCAATCGACATGGACTTATGCCTTCTTTGGTGTATTTATTACGATCTTAGTCATTTCCAACTTCACAAAATCCCGTCATGGACGTGCATGTATAGCGGTACGTGAAGATGAAATCGCGGCCGATGCAATGGGAATTAATACAACATATTATAAAGTTATAGCCTTTGCAATTGGCTCATTTTTTGCAGGCGTTGCAGGTGCGATTTATGCGCATAACTTCTACATTATCCAACCAACTGCATTTGGTTTCTTAAAATCATTTGATATTTTAATTTTCGTTGTATTAGGTGGGTTAGGTAGTTTATCAGGTTCAGTAATTGCGGCCATTTTCTTAACAGCAGTATCGACTTATTTACAAGGGTTCCCAGAGACGCGTATGATTATTTATTCATTGGTATTAATTTTAGTTATGCTTTACCGTCCAAAAGGGTTGATGGGAACGAAAGAAATTACAGACCTCTTTAAGTTCGGTAAAAAAGGAGGGACACGTACATGAGTGCACTTCTTAAAGTAGAAAACTTAGGTATTCAATTTGGCGGATTAAAAGCCGTACAAAATGTGAATTTGCATATGAATCAAGGAGAGCTCATTGGTTTAATCGGTCCGAATGGTGCAGGAAAAACGACAACATTTAATATGCTGACAGGTGTTTATGCTCCGACAGAAGGAAAGGTGCTCTTTGATGGGAAATCGATTGGGGGGTTAGACCCTTATAAAGTGACAAGACAAGGAATTAGCCGGACATTCCAAAATATTCGTTTGTTTAAAGAATTGTCCGTATTAGATAACGTAAAAGTAGCGAACCACGGACTGGCAAAACATAATGTGTTATCAAGTGTTTTCCGTCTGCCAAGCCATTTTACAGGTGAGGCTAAAATGGAAGAAGAGTCATTAGCATTTCTAAAAATATTTGGATTAGATAGTTTCCGTGACGAGCTAGCTAAAAATTTGCCTTACGGGATGCAGCGTCGTTTAGAAATTGCCCGTGCGCTTGCAGCAGGACCAAAGCTACTGTTACTAGATGAGCCAGCAGCAGGGATGAACCCTCAGGAAACACATGATTTAATGGAACTCATCTCCTTCGTGCGTAAGGAATTCAATTTAACAATTTTACTGATCGAACATGATATGAATTTAGTAATGGGGATTTGTGAGCGGATTTATGTGCTGGATCATGGACAATTAATTGCGGACGGGACACCAGCAGAAATTCGTTCAAATCCAAAGGTAATTGAAGCGTATCTTGGTGAGGAGGTTACGGAGTAGTATGCTAAAAGTAAATGACATCGATGTGTATTATGGCAATATTCAAGCGTTAAAAGGAATCTCCCTCGAAGTAAATGAAGGTGAAATTGTCACATTAATTGGTGCGAATGGTGCAGGGAAAAGTACATTACTTCAAACAATTTCCGGATTATTAAAGCCAAAGCGTGGGTCGATTGAATATTTAGGTTCAGCGATTGATGGTAAGGCGGCACAATCGATTGTGAAAGCAGGCATCTCACATGTACCAGAAGGGCGTCGTGTATTTGCCAATATGACGGTAGAGGAAAACTTGGAGCTAGGTGCTTATTTAAGAAATGATCGTGAAGGCATTAAAAAAGACATGGCGCATGTTTACGAGTTATTTCCTCGTTTACTAGAGCGTCGTAAGCAGCTTTCCGGGACATTATCTGGTGGTGAACAGCAAATGGTAGCGATGGGGCGCGCGCTGATGGCTAAGCCGAAGTTAATCATCATGGATGAGCCGTCAATGGGTCTTGCACCGCTTATGGTGAAGAATATCTTTAATATTATTGAAATGGTGAATAAGGAAGGGACGACGGTACTACTTGTTGAGCAAAATGCGAATATGGCATTATCGGTTGCGCATCGTGCTTACGTTTTGGAAACAGGGAAAATCGTCCTTGCAGGAACAGCAAAAGAGCTACAAGAAAGTGATGAAGTAAAAGCAGCTTATTTAGGCGGTTTATAAAAGAAAAATGGCCCTCCATTTTAGAGGGACCACTTTTTTATTTATAAGAACCACTATATTACCATACAACATTCTCTTCATCTGGATAGTGAAGGTTGAGCGGAACTTCATGTAATGCTTGCTTTGTAATAGCAGTAACTTCAAGAAGTTGCTGTTTGAGCGTTACATACGTATTATCTTCTGTTAATAGGCGCAGTGCAAAAGCTGCAAGAAGCTCTTTACGTTGGTCTTTTGAAAGCGCCAAATATTCTAGGTTCAGCACATCAACATACTGTGTTGCATATTGATGAAACAGCGGGGACTTCGTGTGCAATGTTGTCAAAAATACTACATAATGTTCCTCTGTCATAAATACCTCAATACAACGTGCGACCTGTGCTTGAAACTTTCGAATCGTTGTTACCGTGTCATTCCATTCAGAATCATCAATCGTTTCTTTATATAAATCGATAAAGTCATTGAATGAAAGTGCGGCAAATAGTAATTCTGGTAGAAAAATTTCAACTGCAAAATAAATATTCTTTTCAAGGTAAAGCGTTTTCCTATTTTTCATAATGCCTTTATGAATGCCATTAGGGATTTCTTGAATAGTCTTTGTCCCTTTTGAAGCTTGACGTAATTTTAAGCACAGACCCAACAAACGATTGCGGGAGCCTTGAAAATGATAATAGCGCTTTTCATCCCCAATAATTTCATAAATTGCTTGAATGAGCTCTTCTATATCCCAATAATCCCCACTAATTTGAATCCCTGTTAAATGTTCCGTTGGTTGAAGTGATAGCATCGCGTTTCCTCCAAACAGTAAAACTACTTTCGTCTACCGGGAATAGTTATCTCCCTATTGTCTTGGTGTATAGTTTAATAGTTTAAATAGTTCAATTCTTTCTTTATCCGTTAAATCGCGCCATTGTCCAACTTTTAAATTGCCAATCTGAATGTTCATAATACGTATTCGTTGTAGTCGTTTGACAGAATAGCCAAGCGCAGAACACATACGTCGGATTTGACGGTTTAACCCTTGCTCTAAAATAATTTTGAAAACATTTGACGAGATTTTTTCTACACGACATGGCAGTGTTTTTGTATCTAAAATTTCAACACCTGAACGCATTCCGTGGAGGAAGTCTTCTGAAATAGGCTGATCCACTTGGACAACATATTCTTTTTCATGATGATTTTCTGCACGGAGAATTTCGTTGACGACATCCCCATCATTCGTAAGTAATAATAATCCCTCTGAATCTTTATCCAAACGGCCGATATGGAAAACACGCAATGGATGATTTACAAAATCGACAACATTTCCTTGGATATGTTTTTCCGTTGTACTCGTTATGCCGACGGGTTTGTTCAGCACAATATAAACGAGTTGCTCCTCTTTTTTAACCGGTTTCCCGTCTACGCGAACATCATCGCCGTCTGCAATTTGACTACCGATTGTTGCAAGTTTGCCATTAATTGTGATCCGTCCTTCTTCAATCCATTTATCTGCACCGCGACGAGACACGATGCCTGTTTCTGCTAAAAATTTATTGATTCGCATAATTTTCACCTACTATTAGAATATATTCAGTATACAATACATAACGTATAAATTCGCCTCGTTTATGTTTTGCACAAGTTAATCATCCCCACTTTAACGTAATTGTATCTAAATTTTGAATGAAGATATTAGCAAAACTTTAGTTGTTTCATCGTGTGTTTGAACGCCGATTGAGCAAGGTGGATTGTGCATTTCCTTCATTCCTCATTAAGGTAGGGATTTCCTGCCGAACGGAGATAAAAGTTGAGAAAAAACATTTTTTGAAAAAGTGAAGTTAAAAATTGAAATCTTTCTAGTTTTCTGACAATATAGTAATTGAAGATACCTTTTTCATAGAGTCCTCTTTTTAAAGTGAATGACACTCTATATATAATTCAGAAGGTATTGCTCAAAATATGATTGCAAAGGGGAGAATTTTCAATGACAGAGGTTAATGTAATTTCAAACGTTTATGCAAATCCAAATACGGAAGGTGCACTGGTACACTTTAAGGAAAGTTATGACAACTTTATTAATGGGGAATGGGTTGCACCAACAAATGGGGAGTATTTTGACAACGTAACACCAGTAACAGGTAAAGTATTCACAAAAGTTGCTCGTTCAACAGAAGCGGATATTGAATTAGCTTTAGATGCAGCTCATGCAGCAAAGGATGCTTGGGGAGCAACGTCAGCTACTGAGCGAAGCAATATTTTATTAAAAATTGCGGATCGTATCGAAGAAAACTTAGAAATGTTAGCCGTTGCAGAAACTTGGGACAATGGTAAAGCAGTACGTGAAACATTAAATGCAGATTTGCCACTTGCGATTGACCATTTCCGTTATTTTGCTGGAGTATTAAGAGCGCAAGAAGGTTCAATTAGCCAAATCGATGAAAATACAGTTGCCTATCATTTCCACGAACCAATTGGGGTAGTTGGTCAAATTATTCCTTGGAACTTCCCATTGCTAATGGCGGTATGGAAACTAGCACCGGCACTTGCTGCTGGAAACTGCGTTGTTCTGAAACCGGCTGAGCAAACACCGGCTTCTATTTTAGTATTAGCTGAGTTAGTTGGAGATTTATTACCTCCAGGTGTATTAAATATTGTAAATGGTTTTGGCTTAGAAGCAGGAAAGCCATTAGCATCAAGCCCGCGTATCGGTAAAATTGCTTTTACTGGTGAAACAACGACGGGACGCTTAATTATGCAATACGCATCACAAAATTTAATTCCTGCAACATTAGAGCTTGGTGGGAAATCCCCGAATATATTCTTTGAAGACATTATGGATGCAGACGATGCATTTTTAGATAAGGCAGTAGAAGGCTTTGTATTATTTGCACTAAATCAGGGAGAAGTATGTACATGCCCTTCTCGTGCACTTATTCAAGAGTCGATTTATGATAAATTTATGGAACGCGTTTTAAAGCGTGTTGAAGCGATTCAAACTGGTAACCCACTGGATCCAAACACAATGATGGGTGCTCAAGCTTCATCTGAGCAAATGGAAAAAATCCAATCTTATTTACAAATTGGTAAAGAAGAAGGTGCAGAGTGCTTAATCGGTGGTGATAAAAATGATCTTGGTGGTGATTATGCAGAAGGCTATTACATTAAGCCAACTGTATTTAAAGGTCATAATAAAATGCGTATTTTCCAAGAGGAAATCTTCGGCCCTGTTGTAGCGGTAACGACATTTAAAACGAAGGAAGAAGCGTTAGAAATTGCGAACGATACTTTATATGGCTTAGGCTCAGGTGTTTGGACGCGTGATATGAATACAGCGTATCGCTTCGGTCGTGGAATTCAAGCAGGACGCGTATGGACAAACTGTTATCATGCATATCCTGCGCATGCAGCATTTGGCGGCTATAAAATGTCGGGTGTTGGACGTGAAAATCACAAAATGATGCTAAGTCATTACCAACAAACGAAAAACTTACTAGTAAGCTATGATGAAAACCGCTTAGGCTTCTTCTAAGAGAGGAGGGTTAAAATTGGTTGAACGTGTTGTCGCAACCGATGCAGCATTGGCGTTAATTGATAAGTTGAAAGCGCGTCACGGTCCAGTTATGTTCCATCAATCCGGTGGTTGCTGTGATGGCTCCTCACCAATGTGTTACCCAGATGGTGAGTTAATTATCGGCAATCAGGATGTTCTATTAGGCTATATTGGTGAGAGTCCATTTTATATGCACAAAAATCAATATGATTATTGGAAGCATACGCAAATTATTATTGATGTTGTGGATGGACGTGGGGGCATGTTTTCTCTTGAAGGAGTCGAAGGGAAACGCTTTTTATCACGCTCTCGGGCATTTAATACAGCAGAACTAGAACAACTAAAAAGTTAATAGTAAGCACGGAAAAGTAGCAACTAATACTTTTTCGTGCTTTTTTAATGTTAAGAAACGCCACTCACTCCAGAAAAATAAGCGTATAATATTTTTAAGAGCGTGAGACAATGCAAAAAGAAGGGGATATAACCATCTTATGAGATCAATAACAAATCTGATAATTCCGTTTTCACGTGAAACAATTTTACATAAACGATGAATGGAATGAAACCGCTGAAAGAAATTATAAAGGAGCGATTGAAATGAAAGAAACGAAATTATGGATTAATGGCGCTTGGGAACAGACAAAAGAACACTATTCCTTAACCGCGCCTTATACAGGAGAAATCATTGCAAAAGTGGCAAAAGCGACACCAGCAGATGTAAGGCGTGCGATTGAAGGGGCCCACAATGTATTTCAATCATTTAAAAATGTTCCAGCCTATGAGCGTGCTGAAATTTTATATAAAGTTGTTGCGATTATGCGTGAACGAAAACAAGAATTGGCTGAAATTTTAGCAATGGAAGCTGCCAAACCGATTTCCACGGGTTTATCAGAAATCGAACGAACAATTGCCACGTATCAGTTTGCTGCTGAAGCCGCGAAGCAGTTAACGGGAGAGACGATACCAATGGATGCAGCCCCGGGTGTGACGGATCGGATTGGTTATACTAAACGCATCCCTTTAGGTGTCGTTACGGCAATTACACCATTTAATTTCCCCTTTAATTTAGTCGCGCATAAATTAGGTCCTGCCTTTGCAGTAGGAAATACGGTCGTTTTAAAACCCGCTACACAAACACCTTTAAGCTCGATTGTGATGGCTGAAATTTTTAAGGAAGCCGGATTACCAGATGGTGCGTTACAAATTGTTACAGGAAGTGGAAGCGAATTAAGCGATCAATTAGTGACGCACCCTCTCGTTAAAAAGGTAACGTTTACTGGGAGCGGTACAGTCGGCTTAAAACTGAAAGAAAAGGTTGGTTTACGCAAAATGACGCTAGAGCTTGGCTCGAATGCGGGGGTAATTATAGAGCCTTCCACACCACTTGAAAAAATAGTAAAACGCTGTGTAAGTGGGGCATTTGGTTTTGCTGGACAAGTTTGTATTTCTTTGCAACGTATTTATGTGCAACAATCGATTTATGAGGAATTTACGAAGTTATTTGTTGAAGAGACGAAAAAGCTTGTCGTAGGTGATCCGCTTCACGAAAATACAGATGTAAGTGCCATGATTCATCCTGATGAAGTGGTACGTATTAAAAAGTGGATTGAACAGGCGGAAAATGAGGGAGCAGTTGTGGAGACGGGCGCGGAATTTACAGCACGTACATGTACCCCGACAGTTATGACGAATGTACAGCCTCATATGAAAATTGTATGTGAGGAAACATTTGCACCGATTGTTTCGCTTGTCCCTTATGAAACGTTGGATGAAGCAATTGCGTTGATCAATGCATCACAGTTAGGGCTAAATGCAGCTATTTATACAAATGTACTAACAGATGCCATGAAAGCGGCAGAATTATTGGAGGCAGGTACCGTTATTATTAATGATATTCCAACCTTCCGTGTAGACAACATGCCATATGGCGGCGTGAAAATGAGTGGCTATGGTAAAGAAGGAATTAAATATGCAGTGGAAGAAATGACAGATTTAAAATTCATTACAATGAAACTTAACTTTTAAATGCCATTAGGATTATTTGACTAGGAAAATCCGAACATGAAAAAGTGAATAGGAAGGATGTTTTACAATGAATACTGTATTACCAATGAGTTTTTCTCGCACAATTCAAACTCGACTAGTGTTGCCACCTGATACAAATCATCATAATTCTATTTTTGGTGGGAAAGTATTAGCTTATATCGATGAAATTGCGGCAATTACAGCGATGAAACACGCGCAAGGGGAAGTGGTGACGGCTTCTTTTGACTCAGTTGATTTTGTTTCTGCTGCGTATGCTGGGGATATGATTGAGTTGGAGGCGATTGTAACAGGTACTGGACGTACATCGATGGAAGTGTATGTTCGCGTTGTTACCCGAAATATTAAAAATGGTTCTAAAAAACTAACGACCGAATCTTTTGTAACGATGGTTGCGATAGATGAACAAGGTAAACCGAAAGAAGTTCCCGCTGTTGAGCCAAATACGGATTTTGAAAGGCATTTATTTGATACAGGTCCGATTCGCCAAGAGCATCGGAAAGCAAAACGTGCATTATCCAAAAATAGAAGAGGCTAATATCAATTAAGCCACAGCTAACTTTAGTCCAGACTTTTTCGAGCGAGTTCACTAAGGAAGTTGAGGATGAATGCTGAATCAAATTAAATACGTAAAAATCCACCATTTCGTTCAAATGAAGTGGTGGATTTTCGCTTTTGCAACTTATTTTAATCATGTAATTCATGTACAATGCGCAACAAGGAATCCGATGAAGTGGATACAAGTGTAGCGGTTTGCGTTAAGCCAGTTATAACAGTAGAAATCGATTGAATATCTTCTGTCGTATCTTCGTATTTTGATTTAATTCCTGATACTGCTTCGGTAATGGAAGTGAAGGAGTCAGCCAAACTTTTTTGTGTTTCGACACTCATTTTTATTTGCTCATCCACACTCGTAACAGAAGTAGACATTTGTTCAATATTTACTTCGGTTTCTTGAATGAGATGAGAAACATTTTGCACGGCATTTTTTGTTTCCTCTGCTAGTTTGCGTACTTCCTCCGCAACAACTGCAAAACCTTTCCCGTGCTCGCCAGCCCTTGCTGCTTCAATTGAGGCATTTAAAGCAAGTAAGTTTGTTTGATCGGCAATTCCTGTAACGAGACCAACAATTTCAGAGATTTTTTGAGATGAACGACGCAAGTTTACCATGGAAGATTCTAAAATATCTACGCCATCTAATACCGTTGCAATCAAAGCCGTTTGGGTAGCAAGATGGGTTGTACCAACAGTAGATTTATCCTCAGTTTCTGCTACTAAATTGAGCCCTTCTTTTGTAGCGAATGTGATGTCTTCTGTTTGTCCTGCAATTTCTTGAAGGGACGCATTTGTTTCATCACTGATACTATTTAATTCCGTTGCAGTACGTTGAATACGATCGATTAACTTTTGCTTAATAAGCTCCCCTTCATTTCGAATGCGCTGCTCTTCCAGCTCGTACGCTTCAATAACGAGTTGTTGCTCAAAGTTAATAATTTTGGAGAAGGCATTGATCGCACGTCCCATATCTTGTGAAGGCATATTGACCGTTTGGATAAAGTCAATAAATGTCGTCATCAATGATTGGAATGATGCGATATACCATTTGGATTGTAAACCAATTCTTACATGAACGTGCGCAATAATTTTTCGTTCTTCAATGTAAGCAGAATCAATACGACAATTAAATATATCTTCTAAGTGCTTACGCAATGTCACTTTTAATCGTTCAATCTGTGTGGTATTTTTAATAATTTGTACTAAATCTGTGCTTAAACTAATCGCCCCATAAAATTGTTCTACCATGACAGGAATAAGGTCATGTGCATACGGTTGAAGCTGTTTAATAATTGCTAAATCTTCTCGTGTAAATTTTAATAATTGAAGCTGCTTGTTTAATTCAGGATACTTGGAAATGTCTAAATAAACTTCATTAGAATATTTCGCTGGATCAAAAAATGTTTGATTTGAAGCTTTAGATGATTTAGAGAACCAATTAACCATTGTCTTCCTCGTTTCATAATTTTCTCGCTTATAAACATAATACGCTATTTTATTTGAATAATCAGTATCTTTTTACTATATATTGTGAAAAATAGTGACATTTGTATTTTAAATTTAAACATTGTAAAATATAGGGTGAAAACATAACTTATATTGACAAGTAAAGGACGTTGTATGATGAAGTTTCATAAAGGTCGTTTAAAGTTTGTATTACCATTATCTGTTGGAGTTGCGATTGCCTCAAATATTATGTTAGTTAATAATTATCAAGAAGTGCCAGACCAAAGTCGAATATTCATCGTTATTGGTGCGACGCTTTTAACAGCAGTCATCTCGTATTTCTTGTTCCCCCAAGATGGGGATAATCCAGATGATCGCGGTCCTTATTAAAGGTGTAACACCCAAAATCTCGACGAACATAGTCGAGATTTTTTTATCTCAAAATATTGCTGGGACATAGTTAAAATTTATGAATCTTTTTTGAATGTCATACGTAAATAAAGTAGAACATAAATGAGTGTAAGCTATATAGCTTTTCGGAATGTTGAACGAAGCTAATTAATTTAAAAACAAAGTGAGGTTGATTACAAATGGAATCTAAATGGTCAAAAGTAATTATTCATGCGAGTGCATTTTTTGCTCCCTTTTTAGTACCGATTCTATTTTTCTTAATAAGTACGGAAGAAGATGTGAAACGACTTTCGATTCAAGCGTTATTATTCCAAGTGATATTCGGTATTTTAATCGCGATTGCGGGAGTACTGTCATTTATACTAATTGGACTACCATTCTTATTAGTATTCTTAGCGATTTTCTGGATTGCCCCAGTTATCGGTATTCTAAAAGCGTTATCTGACTCGGACTGGAATTACCCAATTGTAGGTCGTTGGATTTAACTTAATTCAGCATTCATTAAAGAGCGGTGAAATCTGTTATAACAGGTTTCGCCGTTTTGTTGTTTTTGAACAGATATCGTTCGAATTGAATAATAAATGTATAAATTTTCAAGGAAATCCCCATAAGTAAAGAGAGAAATTAACTTGTTTCAGCAAATTCCTTTTGTAAAGTAAGCAAGGGTTATAATTTGCATTTCGTTTTTTGTCTATTGTATATTTAAGTCAAAGATAGTCAAAGTCAGTCGGTTGTGAGGTGAGAGACAGCATGAGGAATATATCTGACATTATTGAAGGGTATTTAAAAGAGATTATTGAATTAAAAGGACAAGGACATATTGAAATTAAACGAAGTGAACTTGCCGATAAGTTTCAATGCGTACCTTCGCAAATCAACTACGTCATCAATACACGATTTACTGCTGAACATGGTTATTTAGTAGAAAGTAAGCGTGGCGGTGGAGGTTATATTCGAATTTTGCGTGTTACAATTCACTCCAAAAAGGATTTGTTAGATGAAATGGACACACAAATTGGTGATGACATTGCGCAAACAAATGCAAATCGCATAATATACCGAATGCTTGAAGAATCGATTGTTTCCGAGCGCGAGGCTATGATTATGAGAGCTGCAATGGATCGCGAGACATTGCAATTACCGTTGCCTTTACGCGATCAGCTAAGAGCGCATATTATGCGTTCCATGTTAAAAGTAATTTCGTTTGAGAAGTGAGGGGGCTGTTAGATGATATGTGGACATTGCAAGCAAAGACCTGCCAATGTGACCGTTACACAAGTTCAAAATGATCAAAAAGTTGAACGGTATTATTGCGAAATATGTGCCGCACAATTTCACCCATTTCAATTTGAGGTTAGTGAGGAACCCGTTTCAATTCAACAATTTATTTCTAATTGGCTGAATTTCTTACCAGCTTCGACTACAAAAGAAATTAAACAAGCAACAGAGAAAAAAACAACAAATTGTCCAACATGTGGTTTGACGTACCGGCAATTTTTAAAGCAAGGTAAGTTTGGGTGTGAAAACTGTTATGAAACGTTCAATGCGCAATTACCACAATTACTTGAACGGATTCAAGCAGGTACTAAACATGTTGGCTTTAAAGAACAAACAATTTCTATAGAAAAAATAAAGCACCAAATTGAAGCGCTACGGGAACAACTGCAGCAGGCCATTGTGGCGGAATACTTTGAAGATGCCGCAAAGATTCGAGATGAAATACGGTTACTTGAAAGTAAAGTTTATTCGGGAGGTGAGGAGCAGATATGAATATCGAGCACTTTTTAACGAATGCCAATCCGAGCTGGATGCAAAATGAAGATGATTCGGATATCGTCATCAGTACACGCATTCGATTTGCTCGTAATATTGCTGGGACACGATTTCCGAATAGTTTTACTGAAGAGGAAGCGCAAGGAATAGAGGATCAAGTGATGAATGCTTTATTCTCCATTGAACAGAACCCGTATCGTTTTTCTTATTTTCCTATAAAAGATTTACCGCAATTGCAACGCCAAATTTTAGTTGAAAAACATTTAATTAGCCCTAATTTAGCGAAACGTCAAAAAATTGGCTCCGTTTTTATTACAGAAGATGAAGCATTCAGCATTATGGTGAATGAAGAGGACCATATCCGAATACAATGTTTAGCCTGCGGAATGCACATTGAGGATGCATTTGAGAAAGCACGCAAAATAGACCGTTATTTAAGCCGACATATTAACTTTGCTTATCAAGAGCAATATGGCTATTTAACGAGCTGCCCAACGAATGTCGGTACAGGTTTACGCGCCTCCGTTATGCTCCATTTACCAGCCTTAACCGTTACAAAACAAATGAATGCATTAATACAAATGATGACAAGATTAGGAATGGTTGTAAGGGGTATATATGGAGAAGGAAGTGAAAATTTGGGGAGTGTTTACCAAATTTCTAACCAAATAACGCTAGGGAAATCTGAATTGGATATTTTGCAGGAGTTACGCGATGTTGTTGAACAAGTAATTCGAAAAGAGCAAAGTGCTCGAAAAGCATTACTAATTCGTGCACCATCGACATTAGAAGATCGCTTGAGTCGGTCACTAGGTACTTTAAAATACGCCAAAATTTTAACGAGTGAGGAAGCGGCAAGTTGCTTATCCAATGTTCGTCTCGGTGTAAGTTTAGGGTTATTAAAACCGATTTCTCAAAGTAGACTAAATGAATGCATGTTATTAATTCAGCCAGGATTTATCCAACAATATGTCGGTACAACGTTGCAACCAGCTGAACGCGATATGTATCGTGCCAAGCTGTTACAAGATAAATTACGACAACAAGATGAAAGTGTTAATAATGGGGAAAAAGGGGAGGATTCTATATGATGTTTAATCGATTTACACAACGCGCACAAAAGGTGTTACAACTTGCTCAAGAAGAGGCAATTCGCTGGAAGCATAAAGAAATTGGAACAGAGCATATTTTACTCGGCCTTATTCGTGAAGGTGGAGGAATTGCCGCAAAAGCTTTAGAGGCAATTAATATTAGTCCACAAATGATCGAATCAGGTATTGAAGAGCTTGTAGGAAAAGGAACAGAAGAAGTTGGTCCGATTGTTCATTACACACCAAGAGCTAAAAAAGTAATTGAGTTATCTTTAGATGAATCACGCAAGCTCGGTCATGCTTATGTTGGAACAGAGCATATTTTATTAGCGTTAATTCGTGAAGGGGAAGGCGTTGCCGCGCGAGTGTTAGCTAATACAGGCGTTAGTATTAATAAGGCACGTCAGCAAGTGTTATTACTTTTAGGGAATAACGACTCAACTAACAGCGGCGGCACACCGATGAATCAAACGGTCAATACGCCAACATTAGATAGCCTGGCGCGTGATTTAACAGTGGTGGCGCGTGAAGGTTCCCTTGACCCAGTCATTGGTCGTTCAAAGGAAATTACACGTGTTATTGAAGTGTTATCTCGCCGTACGAAAAACAATCCGGTATTAATCGGTGAGCCAGGTGTTGGTAAAACAGCGATTGCAGAAGGGTTAGCACAGCAAATTGTAAACAACGAAGTACCTGAAATTTTACGTGATAAACGCGTTATGACGTTAGATATGGGGACGGTTGTTGCAGGCACGAAATACCGTGGTGAGTTTGAAGATCGTTTGAAAAAGGTAATGGATGAAATTCGCCAAGCAGGCAATATTATTTTATTCATCGATGAGCTGCATACATTAATTGGTGCAGGTGGTGCAGAAGGTGCGATTGACGCATCAAATATTTTAAAACCATCATTAGCGCGCGGTGAATTGCAGTGTATTGGTGCAACGACATTGGATGAATACCGTAAATATATTGAAAAGGATGCAGCACTTGAACGCCGCTTCCAACCAATTCAAGTAGATGAGCCAACTGTTGAAGAAACAATTTTAATTATTAAAGGGCTACGCGATCGTTATGAAGCACATCACCGTGTAAAAATTACCGATGAAGCAGTAGAAGCGGCAGCGAAATTATCAGACCGTTACATTTCGGATCGTTTCCTACCAGACAAAGCGATTGATTTAATTGATGAGGCGGGCTCAAAAGTACGTTTACGTTCTTATACAGTGCCACCGAATTTAAAAGAGCTAGAAGATAGTTTAGAAAGTATCAAATCTGAGAAAAATGCCGCTGTATCGAGTCAGGAATTTGAAAAAGCTGCCGCACTTCGAGATTCAGAACAAAAAGAAAAAACGAAATTAGAGCAAATGAAAAAAGAGTGGAAAGAGAAACAAGGAAAAGAAGAGTCCACTGTAAATGTAGATGACATTGCACAAGTTGTGGCGATGTGGACGGGAATTCCTGTTTCAAAAATTGCTCAGGAAGAATCCGCTAAACTGTTAAATCTTGAAGAAGAATTACACAAACGTGTAGTTGGCCAAAGTGAGGCAGTAGAAGCAATCTCTCGTGCAATTCGTCGTGCTCGAGCTGGGTTGAAAGATCCAAAACGTCCAATTGGTTCATTTGTTTTCCTTGGTCCAACAGGTGTTGGTAAAACAGAGCTAGCACGTGCGTTAGCAGAGGTCATGTTCGGTGACGAAGACTCAATGATTCGTGTAGATATGTCTGAGTATATGGAAAAACACTCGACTTCTCGTTTAGTTGGTTCACCTCCAGGCTATGTAGGGTTTGATGATGGTGGTCAATTAACAGAAAAGGTTCGTCGTAAACCATATTCTGTTGTGCTTTTAGATGAAATTGAAAAGGCGCATCCAGATGTGTTTAATATTTTATTGCAAGTACTTGAAGATGGTCGATTAACAGATTCGAAAGGCCGTACAGTAGATTTCCGTAATACCGTTGTCATCATGACATCGAACGTTGGAGCAGATGCTCTTAAATTCCAAAAATATGTTGGCTTTAATGTTGGTGATACAACAACGAAAAATAAAGATATGAAAGGGACGATGCTTGCAGAATTGAAAAAGGCATTCCGTCCAGAGTTCTTAAACCGTATCGATGAAATGATTGTGTTCCATTCATTAGAAAAAGAGCACTTAAAGGAAATCGTTACGCTAATGGCGCTGTCTTTAATTAACCGTTTAAAAGAGCAAGATATCGAGTTAGAGCTAACGGATGCAACGCTGCAAAAAATTGTGGAGGAAGGCTATGATCCGCAATATGGAGCTCGCCCATTACGTCGTGCAATACAAAAACACGTAGAGGATCGCTTATCTGAAGAGTTGTTAAAAGGCGAAATTGATAAGACGCAAAAAATCGTGTTGGATTATGTGAATGAGGAATTTGTAGTGCATAGCCAAAAAAGTAGTGTGATTACAAATTAATTTCAAAAAAAATATTACGATATAAATGAAATGTGAGGTAGAATCTTTTCTACCTCGCTTTTTTGTTCAAAAAGAAACTTTAGTGAAAAGAATAGGCACTATGAATGGTTTCATGTACAATATAGGAACAAACATTCGGAGGTTTAGTACATGGCAAAGAAAAAAACAAAATTTATGTGTAATAGCTGCGGTTACGAGGCTGCAAAATGGATGGGGCGTTGTCCTGGTTGCGGCGAGTGGAATACAATGAATGAAGAAGTCGAAGTCATTTCAAAGGGACCGCGTGGGGCTTTTCAGCATTCCTCAACGACGACAAAAGCCATTCCAATAATTAATGTAGACACGCCAGAAGAAACGCGTATTGTGACACAAATGAATGAATTTAACCGCGTACTTGGTGGTGGTATTGTACCGGGTTCATTAGTGTTAATTGGAGGAGACCCCGGGATTGGGAAATCTACTTTACTACTCCAAGTTTCTGCACTGCTTTCTAATCAAGGAAAGCGCGTATTATATATTTCTGGTGAGGAATCTGTTCGCCAAACAAAGCTACGTGCAGAGCGTCTAGGTGTTAAGTCGCCGGAACTGTACATTTATTCAGAAACAAACTTAGAATTTTTAAATCAAACGATAGAAGAAGTTCAGCCGAAATTTGTCATTGTCGACTCCATTCAAACAGTGCACCATCCTGAAGTGACGAGTGCACCAGGAAGTGTTTCGCAAGTAAGGGAATGTACGGCGGAATTGATGCGAATTGCGAAAACAAAAAATATCGCTATTTTCTTAGTAGGGCATGTGACGAAGGAAGGACAAATTGCAGGACCACGTATTTTAGAACATATGGTTGATACCGTGCTTTATTTCGAAGGAGAGCGCCATCACAATCACCGTATTTTGCGCAGTCAAAAAAACCGTTTCGGATCAACAAATGAAATTGCGATTTTTGAAATGTTACATGGCGGATTGAAGGAAGTATTAAATCCATCGGAACTTTTTTTACAGGAACGTTCACAAGGCGCACCGGGTTCAACAATTGTTGCATCAATGGAAGGGACACGTCCGATTCTTGTTGAAATTCAATCACTTGTCACACCGACTAGCTTTAATTATCCAAAACGTATGGCAACAGGAGTAGACCAAAATCGTGTTCAATTGCTGATGGCTGTGTTAGAAAAGCGTATGGGCATGATGTTACAAGCGCAAGATGCGTATATTAAAGTAGCTGGTGGTGTAAAATTAGATGAACCAGCAATTGATTTAGCAGTTTTAACAAGTATTGTTTCAAGTTTTAAAGATCAGGCAGTTCGCCCGACAGATTGCTTTATTGGAGAAGTTGGCTTAACGGGGGAAGTGCGTCGTGTTTCACGTATCGAACAACGTGTACAAGAAGCGGCGAAACTAGGTTTTAAACGAGCGATTATTCCAGCATCTAATATTGGTGGATGGGAGTTTCCAGAAGGAATTCAAGTCGTTGGTGTCGAAACGATAAGTGACTCCTTAAAATCATCGTTTCGTGATTTATAACAAGGATTTTTGTACTGGGGGAATTTCCGCTGAAAAGAGTGAAAGGGAAGTTCACCGAAATGGCGACTTCCCTTTCTATCTAAGCTTTTACAGATGAAGATTTTTTCGCGAATGCATCTCTTGTGAAAATGCCTAGAGGCTTGCCAAGCTTTAAAAATGTAAAGCCTAAATGCTTGTTTAGAACATTTGCACCAGCACCATAAAATGATAAAAGGGCAATGATTAGTTCTGAATAAGCAGCTAGTAAGTGCATGCCATTTTCCATAATGCCAAATGAACTTAAAGCTAAACCAACGAAAAGGAAATCAATCATAATAAAAATAGCAAATAAAACTTTATTCGTTTCTGCTGCTCCAACTGTCATGAACAGAGTAAAGATTAAGTAACCTAAATAAACGACACCTAATTGACGAGTATCAGCAGATGCTTGTAATGCTTCGCCGAATACGCCAGCTTGTACTAACCAACTCATACCAACGCCCATCCAAAACAAACCATATGCACCAAATGCCGTTGTACCAAACGTATTATTATGTTTTGCATCTAATGCAGATGCATAAAACTGCGCGATTCCTCCTAGGAAAATTGCCCAAGGGAGTACAAAGCCTAATCCATCTGTCCATCCAAGCTTTTGAGTAGATGCAACAAATGTTACGATTGCCAATCCAAATAAACCAATGGCTGATGGATCAGCTGTTGAGATTTTTACTTCTTTTATTGTATTCAAAACGCATTCTCCTAACTCATGAAGTATTTATACTGTTATATTGCGGATAATATACTAAAATAATGTAATTAACTACAAAGTGATATAATTTTGAAGGAGGAATGTCATTAAAGAATGAATATAATACAAATTTAACAAAGATATTATCGTTAAAATATCCATTTTTGAGGAATAATAAAGATAGAGTAGCAATTTCTGTTATGAAACAGTTAAATTTGCAATTTTTGTTGTAGTACAATTTCGGGACTTGTTCGTCGCATCAAATGGGTCATACATGTATACTTATTTTTAGGAGGTGAATAGCATGTTAAAGCGAATTATTCAAGTAGCTTTTTTATTTATTGGGGGAGTATTAGGCCTTAATTTCTTACCGCCATTATACGAGTTTATGAATTTATCATCCAGTCCAGCATGGCTTAATAATCCATATATCTCAGTTACGATAGGTGCTGCTTTGTTATTTGTGTTGTCTTTTGTGTTATCCGATTATTTTGTGAGGCTCATTGCATGGTCTGAGGAGAAACTGTTTAAATTACCTGCTGCTGATTTATTATTCGGTACGTTTGGTTTGATTGTCGGATTAAGTGTCGCAACATTAGTTGGAGTGGCGATTAAACAAATGGACCTTATTGCGGTGACAGATTTCCTCGCAGTGATAGCAGTTATTCCAGTGATTTTATCGATTATTTTAGGGTACTTAGGGTTCCGACTTGGCTTTAGTAAGCGTGAAGAGCTTCTGCAAATGTTTACTGGAGGTGCTTCATCAAAGAAAAGATCAGCTGAATCACTTCCAACAGAAGTACGGGAGCTTTATAAATTGCTTGATACGAGTGTCATTATAGATGGGCGAATTGCAGACATTTCTACAACAGGATTTGTTGAAGGGATACTCGTTGTTCCACAGTTTGTGCTAACAGAACTGCAGCATATTGCAGATTCTTCAGATACATTAAAACGCACGCGTGGTCGTCGGGGCTTAGATATTTTAAAGCGTCTACAAGACGAGCGCGCTTCGAAAGTACTAATTACTGAAATTGATTTTGAAGATGTAGCAGAAGTCGATTTAAAATTAGTGCGTTTAGCGAAAAAAATGGATGCGCAAATTTTAACAAATGATTTCAATTTAAATAAAGTTTGTGAGTTACACAGTGTTCAAGTGTTGAATATTAATGACTTAGCCAATGCAGTGAAGCCAGTTGTTATTCCTGGTGAAGATATGCAAGTGGTCGTGATCAAAGATGGGAAAGAGCATAATCAAGGTGTTGCGTATTTAGATGACGGGACAATGATTGTAGTAGAAGGTGGTCGCAGCTATATAGGGCAGGCGATTACAGTAACTGTAACGAGTGTGCTTCAAACGTCAGCTGGGCGTATGATCTTTGCGAAGCCAAAAGAAGATTAGGGAAGTGGAATTTTTGCGTTATGAAGTCGTTTTACCAGCAGCAGGTAGCGGAAAGCGCATGGGTGCTGGGCAAAATAAATTATTTTTACCATTAGCAGGGAAACCGATTTTAGTGCATACATTATCGGTGTTCGAGCAAGATGGAAATTGCGCGGGAATTTGGTTGGCTGTAAAAGACGAGGAACGTGCATACATTCAAACATTGCTTGAGCAATACCAAATTACTAAAGTAAAGGGATTGCCAACAGGTGGTGCGGAACGACAGTATTCGGTTCATTCGTGCATT
This sequence comes from Solibacillus sp. FSL K6-1523, assembly GCF_038005225.1. Lineage (NCBI taxonomy): Bacteria > Bacillati > Bacillota > Bacilli > Caryophanales > Caryophanaceae > Solibacillus > Solibacillus sp. FSL K6-1523. Next base: position 4,302,841 of record NZ_JBBOSU010000001.1, on the reverse strand, counting down.
AAAGAGATGACGGCTGTGGAAGTTGTGCTTGTTCATGATGCAGCTCGCCCTTTTATTACGACACCTACAATTACGAAGCTTGCGCAGGTCGCATTTGAAAAAGGTGCGGCTATTGCAGGTGTTCGTGCGAAAGATACAATGAAAATTGTAAAAGAGGGGCTTATTAAAGAGACGGTAGATCGTGAATCATTATGGATGATCCAAACGCCTCAAGCATTCCGTTTTGATTTAATTGTAGAAGCGCAAGATGTTGCAGAAAAGGTAGGGTTTTTAGGAACCGATGAGGCGATGCTCGTTGAACGTTTAGGACATGCAATTCATATTGTGGAAAGCGATTATGA
>NZ_JBBOSU010000001.1:12500-105000 GCF_038005225.1 Solibacillus sp. FSL K6-1523 | reverse complement strand
ACCTTACGGTTTTGCAGAGACCTGTGTTTTTGCTAAACAGTCGCCTGGGCCTATTCACTGCGGCTCTCATGCGCTTGCACGCTCAAGAGCACCCCTTCTCCCGAAGTTACGGGGTCATTTTGCCGAGTTCCTTAACGAGAGTTCTCTCGCACACCTTAGGATTCTCTCCTCGACTACCTGTGTCGGTTTGCGGTACGGGCACCTCTCACCTCGATAGAGGCTTTTCTTGGCAGTGTGAAATCAGGAACTTCGTCCATACGGACTCGTCATCACAGCTCAACGTATTAGTGTGCGGATTTGCCTACACACACGCCTTACTGCTTGAACAGAGACAACCAACGCTCTGCTTACCCTATCCTACTGCGTCCCCCCATTTCTCAAACGGTGAGGAGGTGGTACAGGAATATCAACCTGTTGTCCATCGCCTACGCCTATCGGCCTCGGCTTAGGTCCCGACTAACCCTGAGCGGACGAGCCTTCCTCAGGAAACCTTAGTCATACGGTGGACGGGATTCTCACCCGTCTTTCGCTACTCATACCGGCATTCTCACTTCTAAGCGCTCCACCAGTCCTTCCGGTCTGACTTCAACGCCCTTAGAACGCTCTCCTACCACGCATCCATACGGATGCATCCACAGCTTCGGTGAATCGTTTAGCCCCGATAAATTTTCGGCGCAGCGTCACTCGACCAGTGAGCTATTACGCACTCTTTAAATGATGGCTGCTTCTGAGCCAACATCCTGGTTGTCTAAGCAACGCCACATCCTTTTCCACTTAACGATTACTTTGGGACCTTAGCTGGTGGTCTGGGCTGTTTCCCTCTTGACTACGGATCTTATCACTCGCAGTCTGACTCCCGTGTATAAATATCTGGCATTCGGAGTTTGTCTGAATTCGGTAAAGCGAGATGCCCCCCTAGTCCAAACAGTGCTCTACCTCCAGTATTCTCAATCACGAGGCTAGCCCTAAAGCTATTTCGGAGAGAACCAGCTATCTCCAGGTTCGATTGGAATTTCTCCGCTACCCACACCTCATCCCCGCACTTTTCAACGTACGTGGGTTCGGGCCTCCAGTAAGTGTTACCTCACCTTCACCCTGGACATGGGTAGATCACCTGGTTTCGGGTCTACGACCACGTACTAATTCGCCCTATTCAGACTCGCTTTCGCTGCGGCTCCGTCTTATCAACTTAACCTCGCACGTAATCGTAACTCGCCGGTTCATTCTACAAAAGGCACGCTATCACCCATTAACGGGCTCTAACTACTTGTAGGCACACGGTTTCAGGATCTATTTCACTCCCCTTCCGGGGTGCTTTTCACCTTTCCCTCACGGTACTGGTTCACTATCGGTCACTAGGTAGTATTTAGCCTTGGGAGATGGTCCTCCCAGATTCCGACGGAATTTCACGTGTTCCGCCGTACTCAGGATACATTCAAGAGGGAATGAGGTTTCACTTACAGGGCTTTTACCTTCTATGGCGGGCCTTTCCAAGCCGCTTCAACTATCTCATTCTTTTGTAACTCCGTATAGAATGTCCTACAACCCCAAAGAGCAAGCTCTTTGGTTTGGGCTCTTCCCGTTTCGCTCGCCGCTACTCAGGGAATCGAATTTTCTTTCTGTTCCTGCAGGTACTTAGATGTTTCAGTTCTCTGCGTCTGTCCTCAACACGCTATGTATTCACGTGAAGATACTATGCGATTAAACATAGTGGGTTCCCCCATTCGGAAATCTCTGGATCAAAGCTTACTTACAGCTCCCCAAAGCATATCGGTGTTAGTGCCGTCCTTCATCGACTCCTAGTGCCAAGGCATCCACCGTGCGCCCTTATTAACTTAACCTACAGCTTCCAATACACGGCGTATTTCGTCGTCAGCTACTTTCGTTCTGTCAGTCACGTACATAGGTACGCTCCTTCCTTCACTCCATTGCTTCCTAGAACTACTTGTGTCTTGAAACCTTTAATTAGTTACTACTTATCCTATAAAAGATAAGATTTAAGAACTTGCACGATCAATTTCTTGATCATTTGTTTGTTTATTGCTTTCAATGTCGTTTTATCCAGTTTTCAAAGAACAAAGCAGCTGACTTCAATCACATCGTGAATGACTTCGCTGTTTTTGCTACATGAAGCTTTGCGACGTAAGCGCTAGCGTCAGGAGCAAGTATATATGAAGTGTTTCATCAAAAAGATGAACCTTCAAAACTGAACAGCAAACGTTAATGTTTCATTCCCGAAGGAATGATTCCGAAAATATCCTTAGAAAGGAGGTGATCCAGCCGCACCTTCCGATACGGCTACCTTGTTACGACTTCACCCCAATCATCTATCCCACCTTCGGCGGCTGGCTCCATAAAGGTTACCCCACCGACTTCGGGTGTTACAAACTCTCGTGGTGTGACGGGCGGTGTGTACAAGGCCCGGGAACGTATTCACCGCGGCATGCTGATCCGCGATTACTAGCGATTCCGGCTTCATGTAGGCGAGTTGCAGCCTACAATCCGAACTGAGAACGGTTTTATCGGATTAGCTCCCCCTCGCGGGTTGGCAACCGTTTGTACCGTCCATTGTAGCACGTGTGTAGCCCAGGTCATAAGGGGCATGATGATTTGACGTCATCCCCACCTTCCTCCGGTTTGTCACCGGCAGTCTCCTTAGAGTGCCCAACTAAATGATGGCAACTAAGAATAAGGGTTGCGCTCGTTGCGGGACTTAACCCAACATCTCACGACACGAGCTGACGACAACCATGCACCACCTGTCACCGTTGTCCCCGAAGGGAAAACTGTATCTCTACAGTGGTCAATGGGATGTCAAGACCTGGTAAGGTTCTTCGCGTTGCTTCGAATTAAACCACATGCTCCACCGCTTGTGCGGGCCCCCGTCAATTCCTTTGAGTTTCAGTCTTGCGACCGTACTCCCCAGGCGGAGTGCTTAATGCGTTAGCTGCAGCACTGAGGGGCGGAAACCCCCCAACACTTAGCACTCATCGTTTACGGCGTGGACTACCAGGGTATCTAATCCTGTTTGCTCCCCACGCTTTCGCGCCTCAGTGTCAGTTACAGACCAGATAGTCGCCTTCGCCACTGGTGTTCCTCCAAATCTCTACGCATTTCACCGCTACACTTGGAATTCCACTATCCTCTTCTGCACTCAAGTTTCCCAGTTTCCAATGACCCTCCACGGTTGAGCCGTGGGCTTTCACATCAGACTTAAGAAACCACCTGCGCGCGCTTTACGCCCAATAATTCCGGACAACGCTTGCCACCTACGTATTACCGCGGCTGCTGGCACGTAGTTAGCCGTGGCTTTCTAACAAGGTACCGTCAAGGTAGCGCCAGTTACTACGCTACTTGTTCTTCCCTTGCAACAGAGTTTTACGAACCGAAATCCTTCTTCACTCACGCGGCGTTGCTCCATCAGACTTTCGTCCATTGTGGAAGATTCCCTACTGCTGCCTCCCGTAGGAGTCTGGGCCGTGTCTCAGTCCCAGTGTGGCCGATCACCCTCTCAGGTCGGCTACGCATCGTTGCCTTGGTGAGCCGTTACCTCACCAACTAGCTAATGCGCCGCGGGCCCATCCTGTAGTGACAGCCGAAACCGTCTTTTAACATTCGAACATGAGTTCAAAAGTGTTATTCGGTATTAGCCCCGGTTTCCCGGAGTTATCCCAATCTACAGGGTAGGTTACCCACGTGTTACTCACCCGTCCGCCGCTAACTTTCAAAGGTGCAAGCACCAATGAAAGTCCGCTCGACTTGCATGTATTAGGCACGCCGCCAGCGTTCGTCCTGAGCCAGGATCAAACTCTCCATAAAAGTTAGTTTGAAAGCTCATTTGCTTTGCTAGCGTATCAACATAAAGTTGATATCTATAATTTGTTTAAGTTCATCACTTAAACGTTTAAATCATTAACGTTTGCTTGTTCAGTTTTCAAGGTTCATGTCGTTACCACTTTCGAAGTGACAACTTTTATATCTTAACACAGTTCAATGTGTCATGTCAATAACTTTTTTCGAGTTATTTTTTTGCCGTTTCCCAACAGCAACTTCCCTATCTTATCACCCTCACTCCGAAAAGTCAACTCTTTTTTAAAATAGCGTTGTTCATTTTCTTAGTGGATGCTCGTGCGCCTTGTTTTGGCGACGTCTAATAATTTAACACGATATCAGTTTCTACGCAATACTTTATATGATATTCAATTTAACTTTACAAAATAAACACATAAACGAGATTAAATATGCATTTCCGATTACGTTATTATTCAAACCTCCTTAAAAAACTATTATAACATGCACTTTCACACACGTTGTATTGAAACAAAGCCACAACACCAAATCCAGTATTACGGCTTGTTCATTGTTCTAGCTCTTGGCGAAGCGCTTGAATAACTTCTATTTTTGTTACTTTACGTGCAGGGCGCCATCCAAATAAGATTACAACAGCTAAGCTAATGCTACCTACAATAACCACTAGGCTAATAGGTATCATTGAAAACGCATTATCTAAAACTGATAATGTAAGATAGCACAATTGCTAATACGGTAAAGAACATATTCATTCGTCCTAATTGCTCGACCACTGAGACAATAGGATAATTCTCTTCTTTTAATTGTTCCAGCACAGGTATCACGTATTCTAATAAATCTACATAAATCGTTAAATCGGGGTACACCTGCATTCCTTCATATTAACGTCATAACTTTATTGTTCAAATAAATAGTTGCATCTTAACACCATTCATAGGAAGGTTCTTTCCAAATACCAACAATTTCAAACGTGCGCTGTTCAGCCATTGTCCCATCAAAAAAGCACAACCAATCGTTGTTGTTACCGTAGTTTATGTTTCTTCATATGTTGAAACACAAATTGGAGTTGGTAGCATTTGCGTAGCCCTCCCTTAATACACCGTCGGACATACGCAGTGTGCGATTAATAATAGAAGCAACTTCTTCATGAAGGTATTCTTAAGGTAGCGGCCAATACGAGGAAACATAAATATAAAAAAACACACAGACGAAACTGTCTATGTGTTCTTCTTGATATTTTATGCAATTAACGAACTTCTTCGATGATGACGCCATCACTCATTTTGATAATATTGTCAGTATACGTCAACATCTCTTCATCATGCGTTACCATTAATGTTGTGATGTTTAATTTCTTTGTCAATTCTTGAATTAAATGCATCACTTCTGCTGAACGTTTTGAATCAAGACTCGCAGTGGGTTCATCAGCAAATAAAATTTTCGGCTGATGAATAATCGCTCGAGCAATCGCAACACGTTGTTTTTCCCCACCAGATAATGATGCTGGGTACGCTGATTTACGATGATTCATTCCAACAAGCTCTAATACACGCGCCACTTCTTTCTGTTGGTCACGTTTATTATGTTTTGTTTCCGCAACATCTAGCATTAATTCAAGTTGCTCTTCTACCGTTAAAAACGGAACTAAATGCGCAAACTGAAAGACAAATCCAAATTCCTTAGCACGCATAGCACGCACTTGCTCTGCATTCATATCGGTTACAACTTGCCCGTTAAAGGTAATTTTCCCTTCCGTTGTCGGCTGTAATCCTGCTGCAATTGTTAACAACGTACTTTTCCCTGAACCAGATGCGCCGACAAGTGCTGTAATTTCGCCTTCTTTTAACGTTAAGTTAACACCTTTTAATATTTCTTCCTGTACTTCACCCGTTTTGAATGTTTTTCGGATTCCTTCTAATTGGAAAATCGTCATATTAAGCCTCTCCTTGTTGAATTGCTTGTAGTGGTTCAATATTTTTGATTTGTACACCTGATAATGTCGAGCCGATAAAGCCGATGACTAAAAATACACCTGAAAGTTGAAGCGTTGTCGCGAATGTTAAGGTAAATGGCATACCACTTGGCGCAAAAGCATTGAATAGCTGGCTAAGTGCAACTGACATAATCAATGCAATAGCTGTAATGACAAACATCTGCGTCCATATTAGTACGAATAAATTGCTCGTCTTTAATCCGATTGCTTTTAAAATACCGTAAAGGCCAATTTTTTGTACGTTCATCATATAGAAGAAAATCGCAAATAACATGCCGCTAATGACAACTAAAAACCACACGATCATATTTAATGAAAGTTGTTCTGCTTTATAACTAGAAATCGTATTTAAAAATTCCTTATTTGAAAAGCCTTCTAAGCCTGCATATTGTACAGAGTCATCACCATTTGGGACATATAGCAATTGCATTTCATTCACACGGTAGATTTCTTTGAAGTTTTCCATGTTAATGTACGCTACTGGCGAATGGCTAAATTTTTTCAAATCAACAAAACCTATTACTTTGAACTCACTAGAAAATTGATTATTCGTTAAAATATCACCCAATTGAATCCCTTTATCTTGTAATGATTTGTCTAATACAACTTCCCCTGCTTTTACGTTTTCAAAATGAGGCGATTCTGTCGAAGTGACAAACGCTACACCGTGCTGTTTGTCTGCCGCATCATTAACAAAGCCCATTTGAATTGAAAAAGCTGCTGCATCTTTTTGTTCATCAAGCACTTGTTGCTGGGATTCTTTAGTAATTCGCGACATATTAAGCGTTTGATCCGCGTCTTCATTCATATAAAATTGCCCTTTTGGTAAGTCCTTAATTAAAGCTGAGTTATCTTGTGATAAACCATTTGCAAGTCCTGATATCATAAACGTTAATAAACTAACTAAAAAAACGATTGATCCTAAAATTATAAACTTAGCTTTACTTTTTTTTATTTCCTTTAATGCTAATTTCATTTATTTGCCCTCCATTTATTTTCTATCCTTATCTTATAATGGCTATCTGAACTGAAGATGAACTTCCTTCAAATTAAATTAGTTACAATGCTGAAACTTTTTTATTCGCTCTTTCGTATAAAAGTTAGTTTACCATTTTGTTGAATAATTAGGAGGTTCTTTCATTGTCGGATTCATTTATTAACCCTGAACAGTTTGGTACGTTATTTCAAAGTGGAAGTTTTGAGGAGATTTACCGTTGCATGTCATCGGATTTTCAAGAATTCCTACCATTAGAAGAATTCATTACAGTCGCTTCTTCTTTTAATGAAGGCGTTCAATCTTATCAAGTGGAATTTAAAAAGGCGTTCCAAAGTTTGGATCAATACATTTGGGTAGACGATCAAAAAGAACGGGGCATTGCTGTCTCCTTCAATCAGTCGAATCAAATTCAAGGTTTATTAATAAAACCTTACATAACTTACCCCGACACGGATAACCAACTGACTAAAAATGCATATAGCATGCCTATATCGGGGGAATGGTTTGTTTTTTGGGGCGGGACCAATGAATTTATCAATTACCATTATGCTTATGAACATATGCGCTATGCATACGACCTTGTGAAAGTTCAAGATGGGATGTCTTTTAAAGGTGATCCTACACAAATAGAAAATTTCTATGCCTTTAATGAAGAGATTTCAGCCCCAGCAGATGGAAAAGTAATTAATTTGATCGATGGCTTAGTGGATCATACCCCTGGCGAAATGGATGCTGTAAATGCTGCCGGAAACTATGTTGTCATTGAACATGCTAATAAAGAATATAGTTTGTTAGCGCATTTAAAGAAGAACTCCATCCAAGTTGAAATAGGGGAACTTGTAAAGGAGGGGCAATGCATTGGAATGTGTGGGAATTCCGGAAACACCTCTGAACCGCATTTGCATTTCCAAGTGATGGATTCCCCTGATTTAAATAATGCGAAATCATTGCGCATTCGATTTAAGGACGGCGTTGAGCCGATTCAAGGGGATACGATTTCGAACACTCTCAGAGGATAACTTCAATAAATTAAAAGGTTTCAAATCTCCATCATTTAAATATACAAACACAAAAAACAGGAAAACCCGCGCATCATTTCACAAGGGTTTTCCTGTTTTAGTTTTTTAAAGTTTATTTCGATGTATGACGCATTGTTGGGAATAATAGTACGTCACGAATTGATGGTGAGTTTGTTAATAGCATGATTAAGCGGTCAATACCGATACCTAGTCCACCAGTTGGCGGCATACCGTATTCTAATGCTTCGATGAAATCATTGTCCATTTCATGCGCTTCATCATTACCCGCTTCTTTTTCAGCCATTTGTGCTTCAAAGCGTTCGCGTTGATCGATTGGGTCATTTAATTCTGTGAAGGCATTGGCATGCTCACGACGCACGATGAATAACTCAAAACGATCTGTAAAACGCTCGTCTTCCGGGTTTTTCTTCGCAAGTGGTGAAATTTCTACCGGATGGCCTGTAATGAATGTTGGTTGTACTAATGTTTCTTCTACTTTTTGCTCGAAGAATTCATTAATAATATGACCTACTTCAAATGTGTCTTTAATTTCAACACCGTGCTCTTTTGCATGTGCACGTGCTTCTTCCACTGTCATCGGTGCCCAGAAATCTACACCTGTCGCTTCTTTAACTGCATCAACCATATGTTGACGTTTCCAGCCTACTGCTAAGTCGATTGTATCTTCGCCGTATTGTACAGAAGTTGTACCTAATACTTCTTGTGCAACATGAGCAACTAAATTCTCCGTTAAGTCCATAATGTCATTATAATCCGCGTATGCTTCATATAATTCAATCATTGTAAACTCAGGATTGTGGCGTGTTGAAACACCTTCGTTACGGAATACACGGCCGATTTCGTATACTTTTTCTAAGCCACCAACGATTAAACGTTTTAAATGCAACTCGATTGCGATACGCATATACAATTCCATATCTAATGCATTATGGTGTGTAATAAACGGACGTGCCGCTGCACCACCAGCAATTGTGTGTAGCATTGGTGTTTCTACTTCTAAGAAACCTTGGTTATCTAAGTAGTTACGAATCGCACGGATAATTTTTGAACGTGCAATGAATGTTTCCTTGCTGTCTGCATTTGTCATTAAATCTAAATAACGTTGACGGTAGCGTTGTTCAATGTCTTGTAAGCCGTGAAATTTCTCAGGCATTGGACGTAATGCTTTTGTTAAGAAAATGAATTCTGTTGCTTTTACTGATAACTCGCCTACTTGTGTACGGAATACATCCCCTTTTACACCAACGATATCACCAAGATCTGCTTTATTGAAAAGTTCGTAAGCTTCATCGCCCACTGCATCTTTACGCACGTAAATTTGAATTTGACCTGCTAAATCTTGAAGGTGCGCAAATCCAGCTTTCCCTTTACCGCGCTTCGTCATAATACGCCCTGCGATTACAACTTCTTTTGGTTCTGCTTCTAATTGTTCTTTATCGAACTGATCGAACTCCGCTGTTACCTCTGTCGATAAATGCGTACGCTCAAAACGTCCACCGAATGGATCTAAACCGTTTTCACGAATATCTGTCATCTTTTGGCGACGAACCAAAAGCTGGTCGTTTAATTCTTCAATATTTGACACGTTTGTCACTCCTTAATTAGTTGTCCGCAGTCCGCGCGACACTTCTACAATATTTCTATTGTACCGTATTTCTGCCTTGCGTTCATCCATTTCGAATTAATTCACATCGTTTTCGAATTATTTTTTCTAAAAAAAGAAAAACACCACGTTTGTGATGTTTCCTAGCTGTTACATAATTTCCGTTTTTACTACTTCTGCTTCCATCGCTTCAAGTTCTTCCATTTGCGATACAACACCATTAATTAACGTCACTAATTCTAGCTTCGTTTCTGCTTGGTTAATGGCGTTACGGATTAGCCCGTTACCACGAATACCTTTTAAATACCATGCTGCATGGCTACGCATTTCGCGTACAGCTACTTTTTCACCTTTTAATTGCATTAAACGTTCAAAGTGAAGTAAGCATACATCCATTTTTTCACGTACACTCGGCTCTGGCTTTAACTCACCTGTTTCAAGATAGTGTACCGTTTGATAAATCATCCATGGGTTTCCAAGTGCCGCGCGACCAATCATCACACCATCTGCCCCTGTATGTTCTAAAATACGTTTCGCATCTTGTGGTGTTTCTACATCCCCATTTGCCATAAACGGAATACTAATATTTTCTTTTACTTCTTTTAAAATATCCCAGTTTGCTTTGCCTTCATACATTTGCACACGTGTACGACCATGCATCGCAATAGCTGAAGCACCGGCACGTTCAGCGGCTTGCGCATTTTCTACTGCAAATACACGCTGATCATCCCAGCCGATACGCATTTTCACTGAAACTGGTTTATCAACAGCATCTACTACTGCCGCTATCATTTCATAGATTTTATTCGGGTCTAATAAAAGCTTCGCACCCGCTTCACATTTGATAATTTTATTGACAGGGCAACCCATATTGATATCAATAATGTCTGCAGGTGTATTTTTATCTACATACTTAGCTGCTTGGACTAAGTTTTCTTTGTCTCCTCCAAAAATTTGGAGAGAGAGTGGATTTTCGCGCTCGTCTATATAAAGCATGCTCATCGTTTTTTCGTTGCGGAAGTTAATCGATTTATCACTAATCATTTCCGCATATACTAAGCCTGCGCCAAACTCTTTTACTGTTAATCGGAAAGCCGAGTTACAAATACCAGCCATTGGGGCAAGTACAACACGGTTATCCATGACATGTTTACCAATTTGGAATGGCTTTTCTTGTACGCTTGGTACGCTTGTCATTGTTGTTTCCTCCTGTACGGGTTTAAACCTTTATATCAATTTCCCATGAATTCCTCGATCGAATCAACCTTTTTCCAAAGTTTTACGCCTTCTTGTTCTATATTGAACGCTTGTAAAGTATGTGTTGCCTTTTCATGGACAATCCCATTACTCGGCGCAATTTCCTGTAAAGGCACTAATACAAATGCACGTTCATGCATTCTTGGATGCGGAATAATTAAGCTTTCCGTGTCGATATTCTCTTGATTATAGAGCAGAATGTCGAGGTCAATGATTCGAGGACCCCAACGTATTTCGCGAACTCGTCCTAGTTCATTTTCAATGGACTGGCAAATATCCAACATTTCCCGGGCAATTAATTTCGTTTCAATCGCTACCGCAATATTTAAAAAGTCCGCTTGCTCTGTATAGCCAACTGCTGCCGTTTCATAAATAGACGATACATGCTTCACTCGAACAGCGGAATGTTCCATTAAAGCTTGAACTGCCTGCTGCAAATTCTTTTCACGTTCTCCAATATTGGTACCAATCGATAAATACACCTCATTCATGAAAATGTACCTCGCACAATTTCCACTGCAACTTCCTTATAATGTCCTGGAATCGGTGGGTCCGGCTTAATCACTTCTACACGGCAACCGAAAATTTGCCCTTCATATTGCGTCAAAATGCGTGTAGCAATTGTTTCTGCTACCGCCTCAATTAGCTTGAATGGCTTGCCTTCCATGATCTCTTTGCAAATATCATAAACGCCTACATAGCTAACTGTATTTGTTAAGTCATCCGTTTCGCCTGCTTGCTTCATGTTTACCGCTAATGACACATTGGCACGGAATCGTTGACCAAGCACATTTTCTTCTGGCAATACACCATGATAGCCAAAAAACTGCATTTCTCTTAAATGAATATAATCCATGTTGTTACTCCTTAATGTCTTGGTGCTAATTCACCTTGGACAATATATTTTCCGACTAACGCATCCATCATTTTTACGGTACGCGCGACTTCCTTGACGTCATGAACACGCATCATATGACAGCCTTTTTGTACACCGTATGCACAAGTAGCAGCTGTCCCTTCCACACGTTCCTCCACAGGTAAATCTAATACCGTTCCAATCATGCGCTTACGAGATGTTGCAAGCAGCACCGGATAACCGAGTGCTACTAACTCATCAAGACGTTGCATCGTTTCAATACTTTCGCTCAAGTTTTTCACAAAACCGATACCCGGATCGAGTAAAATATGTTCATCTGGAACGCCAGCATTTTTAACAATCGCAATACTGTCTTCCATATCTGTCATAAATTCCAACCAATAGTTTGTATATGATGCTGTATTTCGATTGTGCATTAAAATAATTGGGATATTTAACTCAGCAGCGACATTTGCCATTTCTGGATCTGCCTTTGCTCCCCAAATATCATTGATCATATGCGCCCCGGCCTCAATTGCTGCACGCGCCACGGCGGATTTATATGTATCCACCGAAATAATTGCCGGTACTTCCTTCACAAGTGCTCGGATGACAGGTACAATGCGCGCAATTTCTTCTTCTTCTGAAATGCGTGTATAGCCAGGACGTGTTGATTCTCCACCAACATCAATGATTTTCGCTCCATCGGCTACCATCTTCTTTGCCTGCTTTAGCGCAGTGTCAACCGAATCATACTGTCCCCCATCTGAAAACGAATCAGGCGTCACATTTAAAATTCCCATCACAAATGTTTCTTTCGTATAATCCAGCTCAATATTATTTATAAGTAAGGGTGTTTTATATTTTTCTAACATTTATTTTCTCCCTAATCGATCGACAATATTTTGTAAGTAGACATTGTGTAATTTCCCATAAATTCGGCCTTCATTGCCTGCAAAGCGGGTATCACCAATATTTGAAATCGGCACAAGCTCCTGTACCGCTGTCGTAATAAAGCATTCATCCGCCTGTTCAAGCTCCAACTTAATAAAAGCACCTTCACGTACCGGGATTTCCATTTGTTGTGCTAATTCGAGTACGACTTTTCTCGTAATCCCAGGTAAAATGCCTGTTTCAATAGATGGCGTATACAGTATACCACCTTTCACCCAAAAAACATTTGAAGTGATTCCTTCAGCAATAATACCTTGATTCGTCGTAAAGAAGCCTTCAAATTCAGCTAAGCTTGGCAACTCCAACCTAGCTCTTACATTATTACCGTAGTGATGGCTTTTATAGCGGACTTCTTGCTCCGGACTATTGCGCGGCGTTTTTAGCCATACCGCTTGTTTTTCCGTGCCACGAGCTGCTACTTGCAATGGCTTACGGAAAACAATGACAGTCGGTTCCGCATATTCAGTCGGTGCTAGCCCAATACTATGTGGACCGGCAGAAACGTTTAACCGGAAATAGCCATCTTGTCCATCTTGGGCGTTTAATTGATGAATGATTTCTTCTAGCTCTGCCAATGTATAAGGAAACGCGATTCGGTATTCTTTTAACGCCTCTAATAAGCGATTCAAATGCGCTTGTAACAAAACAGCCTGTCCCTCATACGTGCGAAACGTTTCAAAAAAGCCAAGTCCATATAAAAAACCATGATCAAATGGTGATATTTTCATCTCTTGTTCTTCAATATAATGTCCATTCATCCAACAAAGCACAATCATTCCCCCTTAGCAGTACAGCTCGATAAATGTGCGTAGCAATTGTTTGCCATCTTCTGTCATGATCGATTCCGGATGATATTGCACCCCTTCAATCGGCCATTCTTTATGACGAAGGCCCATAATTTCTCCTTCTGCTGTCCACGCAGTTACTTCTAAACAATCTGGTAACGATTCACGCTCTACGATTAATGAATGATAACGTGTCGCCTGAAATGGATTGGCATTATTTTTATGTAAACCAATCCCGCTATGCATAACCGGAGAGGTTTTGCCGTGCATTAGGCGCTCTGCACGGATGACATTGCCACCAAATACTTGCGCAATTGCTTGATGCCCTAAACAAACGCCTAATATTGGCAGTTTACCCGCGAATTGTTCAATAATATTTAAGCTTTCTCCTGCCTCATTTGGTGTGCAAGGTCCTGGTGAGATAACAAGCATTTTTGGTGAAAGTGCATTGATCTCATCTACTGTAATTTCATCATTACGCTTTACAACGATTTCATAGCCAAACTCTCCTAAATATTGCACGATGTTATACGTAAATGAATCATAATTATCAATCATTAAAATCATTGTACTACCCCTTCCGCCATTGCTTTTGCTTGCCACATTGCTTTTGCTTTATTCATCGACTCAATGTATTCATTTTCTGGAATAGAATCAATGACAATTCCTGCGCCTGCTTGAATATAGGCCATACCGTCTTGAATAAATGCTGTGCGAATAACGATATTGAGCTCTAAATCGCCGTTATAGCCAAGCCAGCTGATCGAACCTGTATAAAGACCGCGACGAACAGGCTCCAATTCCTCAATAATTTCCATCGTGCGAATTTTTGGTGCACCTGTAATCGTGCCCCCTGGGAACATGGCACGAATGACATCCGCATTGGATTTCCCTTGCGCCATTTGTCCGCGTACATTGGAAACGATGTGCATGACATGCGAATAACGCTCGATAACCATAAACTCATTTACTTCCACCGTGCCGTATTGGCAGACGCGTCCTAAATCATTACGTTCTAAATCAACAAGCATGACATGTTCTGCTCGTTCTTTTTCGTTATCGATTAATTCATTAGCAAGTGCAATATCTTGTTCCTCTGAATTGCCGCGCGGACGTGTACCCGCTATCGGTCTTGTCGATAATTCCGTGCCGTCTCGTTTAATGAGTAATTCTGGAGAACCACTGACAACCGCAAAATCTGCACTTTCAATATACGCCATATACGGAGATGGGTTGAATGAACGTACGGCTTCATACATGACAATCGGCGCTGCGTTTAATCGCTTGCCTTGACGCACGGATAAATTTACTTGGAATACATCACCTTGTCCGATATATTCCTGTATTTTCTCAATCGCACGTTCAAAATTCTGTCCATCGAATGATACTTCGAGTGCACTTGCATCCTCGTTAATTTCAGTTGCATTTTCTTGTCCAAATAAACGTGTAGCTATTCCAAGCTGGGCTTCTTCTAGCCATTGTTGCTGCCACTGTTGCAAGTCGACTGTGCTATCCAGTCGTTTCATAATCGTCAGTTCATCTGTTTTCACATTATGTACGGCCCAATGATCAAATAAATAAAAATATACATCTGGAATTTGTAAATCATCCTCTGCAAGCTCTGGTAAAACCTCAATTGTTCGTGCATAATCATACGAAATAAAACCGATGGCACCACCTTGGAAATCTGGCAAGTGTGGAATGCGCTCTAATTTGTAGTTATGTATCAATTGCTCAAGCTGCGCTAACGGCTCACCTTGTTGTACTTCGACCGTCCCATCAAGCCATGCAATTTGCAATCCATCTTCCACTGATTTTGCTGTTGCAATTGGATTCCAAGCTGCAATAGAATAATTCCCCCCGCGTCCACTTTCTAAAAAAGCCTTTTCTTTGAGGTTCTTTGTTTGCTGTTGGAAACTATAGAAAAATTCATCCTTTGTCATGGAAAATACCTGATATTCTAGCTGTTGCATTTACCCGTTCGCCTCTTCTCTTATTGTTTTCTTTATTAAACTTGATAATACTACGAAAATCCAATGATACGCGGAAATTTTTATACGGTAATGTTCTAAAGGGTAAAACTTTTATGCAAATGCTCTTATATCGCCCTATTTTCCCCACATAAAAAAGCACAGCGTCATTTTCGCCATGCTTTTGTACTGCAATACATTCAATTAGTCTTCAAATTGATACAAAGGTGTTGATAAATAACGCTCACCGTTTGATGGAATGATTGCTAAAACATTTTTCCCTTTACCTAAACGCTTTGCTGTTTCAATTGCTGCATAAATCGCTGCACCCGAAGAAATCCCTGCTAAAATCCCTTCTTCACGCGCTACTTTACGTGCATATTCAAATGCTGTTTCATTTTCCACTGTAAATACGGATGTATAAACGTTTGTATCTAGTACTTCTGGAATAAATCCTGCACCAATCCCTTGAATTTTATGTGGACCTGGATTACCACCAGATAAAATCGGTGAATCTTTTGGCTCCACTGCAATAATTTCGATTCCAGGGAATTTCGATTTTAAAACTTCACCTGCGCCCGTAATCGTACCACCCGTACCGATACCAGCTACAAATGCATCCAATTGTAAACCATCCGCCTCAAATGCTTCTGCAATTTCAGGACCTGTTGTTAAACGGTGAATTTCTGCATTGGCAGCATTTTTAAATTGCTGTGGTAAGAAATAGCCTTCTGATGCAGATAATTCTTCCGCCTTTGCAATGGCACCTTTCATGCCTTCTGGACCAGGTGTTAATACTAAATCCGCACCATATGCACGCAATAAATTACGGCGCTCTAATGACATTGTTTCCGGCATTACTAAAATTGCTTTATAGCCTTTTGCTGCTGCAATCATCGCTAAACCGATTCCTGTATTACCTGACGTTGGCTCAATAATTGTGCCACCTGGTTTTAATGTACCATCCTTTTCAGCCGCTTCAATCATCGCCAGTGCAAGACGATCTTTCACTGAAGAACCTGGATTAAAGTATTCCAACTTTACATAAACTGTTCCCTCATTTTCATTTGTTGCATTATTTAACTTGACGATTGGTGTACGACCTACTAAATCCGCCACTGAATTTGCTAATTTGCTCATAGTATCCATTCCCCTCTTAATCCCTACAAAATTGATAGGTTTTCCTTAATTCGTATTTTATCAACTTTTACTAGACATTGTCAATTGTTTCCTTTGATTTATTTATCGAATTTTCTAACTACTATTGCTACCTATATCCAATCACAGTTAAAAGTACGCAAAAAAAGCGATTTACCATATGAATCATATCGTAAATCACCTTTAGATTATTTTTTCGATTCTCCGTAAAACCAAGTCGCTTCAAATGTAGTCCAAAATGCTTCAGGTGTAATAGACGGCGATAATTGCTCCAAGGCAATTTGGCGCTTTACATGCTGTTCTACATCTTCATAAGAGAATGATTTTCCTTCTAGCACTTCTGCGACATACGCAATCGCATAACGACCATCACTTAACACAAATGGCTTCGATGTTTCATTTGCTTTTAGTTTTTGAACGGCTGTTGAAATCGCCTTTTCGGTTGTAGATTGCCCTTCTGTAATAAAGCCCATATCCCCACCAAGACTGGCCGATGCCGCGTCAATGGAATGCTCACGTGCTAACACGGCAAAATCCGATCCATTTTTTAATTCCTTTTCGACACGTTCAGCATCTTCCTTTGTATTGACAATAATAATGCTCGTTCGATACGTCGTTGAAATATTATAAAGAGATTTATTGTCCTCATAATATTTCTCACTTGCTTTATTTTTTACAACAACATCGTATGTTAATACTTTTTCTAATAACAGCTGTGCTCGTATTTTTTGACGCAATTGCTCTGTCGATAAGCTATGTATTGATGAATCATTTGCATCCCGCGCAGATCGTAGCAAAGCAATTTCTAAATCAATCTCTTGATCGGTTACATCAATTTCATACTTTTTTGCAGCCTTCTCCATAACTGCTTCATTTACTAAGTCTTGCAAAGTTTCCTTTCCGTAACGGCTTTCCATTTCTGCAAGCCACTGTTGGCGCGTAATGACCTCCCCATCAACGGCAGCCACTTGCTCGCTGCCGCCTTTCGGTGTGGTTCCCTCAGACGGGAGTAACCATAACACAAACCAAAATAAATTTCCGATTAATAAAATTAACAATAAAACTAACGTCGGTTTCGCCTTTAAGCGTCGTTGTAAGAACGGTATATTTTGCGGTGTTTGTGGTGTAGTTTGGTGTAAATTACGATTGGATTTCATTCACAAATCCTTCAAGTTCTTCTCGGCTGAAGTGATATTTTTCTAAACAGAAATGACATTCCGCCTCTGCTTGGCCATCTTCAACAATCATTTCTTCAATTTCCTTCACACCTAAACCAAGTATAGCCGCACCAAAACGCTCTTTTGAACACTGACACTGGAACTGAACTGGCATTGACGATAATATTTGAACATTTTCTTTACCTAATACCGCTTCTAAAATCTGCTCTGGTGTATATCCTTTTTCAATCATTTTTGACACTGGTTCAATCGACGAAATACGCTTTTCAATCGCATCAATTGTTTCATCTTCACAACCTGGCATTAATTGAATGATAAAGCCACCAGCTGCTAAAATCGTGTTATCTGGGTTCACTAATACGCCTAAACCTACAGATGAAGGAGTTTGCTCTGATGTTGCAAAGTAGTACGTAAAGTCTTCCCCAATTTCTCCTGATACGATAGGTGTTTGACCCGAGAACATATCTCGTAAACCTAAATCTTTCACGACTGTTAATGTTCCCTCTGTCCCAACGCCAGCACGTACATCTAATTTACCTTGCTCGTTTAAATCAAAATGCACATGTGGATTTGTTACGAAGCCACGTACATCCCCTTTTGCATCTGCATCGATAATGATTGGACCAATTGGACCGTTCCCCTCGACTTTTACGGTAATTTTATCATCACCTTTTAACATAGCGCCCATCATAACAGAAGCTGTCATTGATCGACCGAGTGCTGCGGATACAATCGGCCATGTATTATGACGCTTTTGTGCCTCGCTCACCGTTTCTGTTGTCTTTGTTGCAAATGCACGTACTTGTCCGTCAAATGCAATTGCTCTTACTAAGTAGTCTTTCATGTTGAAAATTCCTCTTCTCTATTGATTTCTTTTATAAATAATATGCAAACCTTTTAACGTTAAAAAAGTGTCGACTACATCAATCATTTGCGTTTCACTTGCAATAAGTTTCGCTAATCCACCTGTTGCAATGACTAGCGGTTCTTCCTTACTTTGCATTTTCATCCGATTTACAATGCCCTCAACTTGCCCAATAAAACCATAGAACACGCCAGCTTGCATAGCAGCAATCGTATTTTTGCCAATTATTTGCGGTGTTCGCGCAATTTCTATCCGTGGAAGCTTTGATGCCCGTGTATATAAAGCCTCAGTTGAAATCGTTATACCTGGTGCAATTGCGCCTCCCATATAATCACCGCGTTCATTTAAATAGCAATAGGTGATGGCCGTCCCAAAATCGACAATGATTAATGGCTTCCCTGCGTATTCAGCCAATGCTGCGACCGCATTCACAATACGATCGGCACCTACTTCTCGCGGGTTTTCATATTTAATATTGAGCCCCGTTTTTACACCTGGTCCTACCACTAATGGCTGAACCGAGAAGTACTTTTTACACATTGCCTCTAACGCAAACATGATAGGTGGTACAACTGAGGATATAATAATTCCAGTAATTTGTTCAAATATAATGCCTTCATGCGTGAAAAATGCCTTAATTTGCATCGCATACTCGTCTTCTGTTTTTCTTGTGTCCGTTTCCATTCGCCAGTGATAAATTAGCTTATCATTTTTATATACCCCTAGAATGATATTAGAATTGCCAGCATCCATTACTAAATTCACGCACATTACCTACTTTTCACATGTCTTGAAAAAAATCATACCACATTTAAATGAATTATTTATAGTGTTTCGTTGATTTCTACGTATCAAAATAGGCTTCCTATAGCTCATAAGTTTCCGTTTAGACCTTTTGTTAAAATGAAGCTTGTACTTTCGCCAAACTCAATACGCGATGAGTAAAATGCCTTCTCTATATTTACGAACTAATTTAAATCAGCTCCATTATATTACTTTCTCCTACTTCCGTTTATCGCTATTTTGCTTTAATTTTTCTAATAGCGTATATAGCATTTGTAAATCTTGCTCAGAAAATTCGTTTGTTAAATTCTTGAAGTAGTCATTTTTATCATCCTGACAGTGAACTAATCGCGCCCGTCCTTCCTCAGTCAAACTTACAAGCATCTCTCGGTTATTATCCGTATTTCGACTCCTCATAACGAAGTGTTCTTCTTCTAATAATTTTAAATGTCTCGTAATGGCGGCTTGATCTATTTCGATAGCTTGCTTTAACACTTGTTGCGAAACTGTTCCGCCATCAAGTAGCGTGCAAAGCAGTTCATAACGCGTCATACTAATATCCGTCTGCTTTTCAAACTGCATTGTCACTTGGCGGTCAATTGATTTCATTAACAAGATGATTTGCTTCATTTGTTCCATGCTCGTCATAAAATCCTCCTTTACATGACTAGTCAACTGTTGACTGGTCAATTATATAGTTGCCTCTTTCCTTACACAAGTATTTTGAATCAGAATTAGATGTAAAAAAACTGATTCCCCCTTTTTTCAAAGAGAGAATCAGTTTTATAAAATATTATTTACGATCTTCATCAATGCCTTGTGGGCGTTCTGCCGGGGCATCTTTCGTTAAATCTGCAACTGTTGGATTTGTTTCTTGACCGACAACCTCTTCATTAATCGTAGCTGAACCCGCCTTTTCTAATGTTGGCATTGTCTCTACTTTTATTACTTGAGATGTCGATTCTTCTTCTGCAGTAACTTCTTCTGGTGGAAGTGTACCGTTATCACGTAAATGTTCAATTTCTTGCGCATTCAACGTTTCTTTTGTCATTAACGTGTTAGCAATTAAGTCTAGCAATTCACGCTTTTCTGTTAAGATTCGTTTCGTACGTGCATATTGATTATCCACGATATTTTGAATTTCTTTATCAATTTCATAAGCAATCGAATCAGAATAGTTTTGGTCTGAACCGAAGTCACGACCTAAAAACGGATTACCACCTTGGCTTGAACCATATTGAACTGCACCAAGATGATCACTCATTCCATACTCAGTAACCATCGCGCGTGCAATGCTCGTTACTTTTTGGAAGTCGTTATGCGCACCTGTTGAAACTTCGCCAAGTACGATTTCTTCTGCTACGCGTCCACCAAGTAGACCCGCAATACGATCAAGTAATTCTTGCTTCGTCGTGAAGAAACGCTCTTCCTTCGGTAACATAATCGCATAACCACCTGCTTGACCACGAGGTACGATTGTTACTTTATGAACTGTATCTGCTTCGTCTAATTCTAAACCAACAACAACGTGACCTGCTTCGTGGAACGCCACCAGTTTTTTCTCTTTGGCAGAGTAAACACGGCTTGCTTTCGCAGGACCGGCAATGACGCGGTCTGATGCTTCATCAATATCGGCCATATTAATTGTTTTCTTATTTTTACGAGCTGCAACAAGTGCACCTTCGTTTAATAAGTTTTCTAAATCCGCACCTGAGAATCCTGGTGTACGCTGTGCTACTGCAGCAAGGTCAACCGTATCTGCAAGTGGTTTGTTACGTGCGTGAACTTTAAGGATTGCTTCACGACCTTTTACATCTGGGTGCCCTACTGTAATTTGGCGGTCAAAACGACCTGGACGTAATAATGCTTTATCTAGGATGTCTGGACGGTTTGTCGCAGCGATAATAATAATCCCTTCGTTCGCACCGAAGCCATCCATCTCAACTAGTAATTGGTTTAATGTTTGTTCACGCTCATCGTGACCACCACCAAGACCAGCACCACGTTGACGACCAACTGCATCAATCTCATCAATGAAAATGATACATGGGGCATTTTTCTTCGCATTTTCGAATAAGTCACGTACACGAGATGCACCGACACCGACGAACATTTCAACGAAGTCAGAACCTGAAATCGAGAAGAATGGAACGCCTGCTTCACCAGCTACTGCACGTGCAAGTAATGTTTTACCCGTACCTGGAGGACCTACAAGTAGGATACCTTTAGGAATTCGCGCACCAATTTCGGTGAACTTACGGTGATCTTTTAAGAAATCTACTACTTCAACTAGCTCTGCTTTTTCTTCATCAGCACCTGCTACATCAGTAAAACGCACTTTTTTCTTCTGGTCATCATAAAGTTTAGCTTTTGATTTACCGAAGTTCATTACTTTATTACCGCCACCTTGAGATTGGCTCAATAGGAAGAAGAATAAAATAATAATGATGACAAACGGAATCATGCTCGTAATAAATGTTACGAAGCCGCTTGTTTGTGGCGCTTCTTTAACAATTACATCTGGGTAATCTTTCTCAATTTGCATGATGCTCTTAATTGACTCTGTGTCATTTTCAAGGATGTTAACTGTGAAAGTTTCACCCTCTTCAGCACCTTTTAACTGTCCAACTACCTTATACACTTTATTGTCCGGTTGAACTGTTATCGATTCAACCTTTTTGCTATCTAAAGCCTCGAAAAATTCGTAAAAATTCATTTCTTCAGTTGTCTTTTTACCACCATTAAATGTGCCAAAAATCCCGATAATCACGAGAAATATTAGTAAATAAAATATGGTGTATCGAAATATTCGATTCATCCCCAGCCTCCTCACAACATTACAGAAAAACTATAAGTAAAATCTTAACATACGTTGAAATTTTCATACAATGAAAAGCATCAATTATTTTTAACAGTTGAGCGAATTATGACGAATTATGCTCATTTTCAAAATTAGAACGAGTATACTTCACGCTTTAAAAGACCAATATACGGTAAGTTACGGTATTTCTCCGCGTAATCTAAACCATATCCAACGACAAAACCATCTGGGACTTCAAACCCAACAACATCGGCATACAAAGGTACTTTACGACCCGAAGGCTTATCCAGTAATGTAATAATTTTAATTGATTTTGCTTTACGATATTTAAATAAATCCACTAAATAGCTTAAAGTTAAACCGCTGTCGATAATGTCTTCAATAATTAGGACATCGCGACCTTCTACACTCGTATTTAAATCCTTCACGATTTTTACTTCACCAGAAGATACCGTTGCATTTCCATAGCTTGTTACATCCATGAAATCTAATTCTACATAAGAATCAAAACGTTTCATTAAATCGGTCATAAAAGGCATAGCTCCTTTTAAAACACCAACGGCAAGTGGAAATTTATTTGTGTATTCTTCTGTTAGTTGCGCACCCAGTTCTTTAATACGCTCTTGAATTTGTTCCTCTGTAATTACAACTTTTTCAATATCATTTTGAATCATAAGTAGATTCCTCCTTTAATTGTTTAAAACCTTTTAAATGTGAGCGATAAGTAGCACCGAATCATGTATTGCTAATCTCACATCTGAAAATTGATTGTTTACGCGTATTGCCATTACTGCCAAGAGTTCATTATTCGCATCGACTAACAAAGGCCAATGAGCTCTCTTTACTAAAGGAATCTTCTCATCAATAAAAATACGTGCTACTTTTTTCTTCTGTTGCATACCACTTAGTGCAATGCGATCCCCATCTTCACGAACCCTCACAAGTAGCGGATATTGAACAGTAGATGCCGTAAAATAATACGGCTTATGCACAGCTAGTAAGGAATCCTCACACTGTGCCAACTCTCCAACATAAACGCGCAACTCCCCGACCCAATTCCACTCATTTAGCGTGAGGGGCTGCTTCGTCATTTGATGCATTTGTTGACTTTTTCCAAAGGTAATTTCCCCGTATTGTTGTCTTGCAATATAGCCATCAGGTAAATCTACAGAGCTACTACCAACTGCCGTGTCAAATAACTTTAAAATCATTGTACATAGCGCATAGCTTTGAATCAGCTTTGAATCATTATACAGATACTTTAATAGTATTAAAATCAACCTTCTTTGTAAAGCAAGTGGTTCGCTTTGGAAGTCGGATATTACGACTTTATAACAATTTCCCCTCATTTCTTCAAAAAGTGTTGAAAAGCGGGTTTCAGCTAGTTGCATTAAATAACGATCATCTTCTGCTAATTGATCAGCTAATTGCACGACATGTTGTGAAATCGAAGGGTTTTCTTTCTTTAAAAGGGGTACGACATGATGACGAAAGCGATTTCGTGTATACACATCTTTTTCGTTGCTGGCATCCTCACGGTAAGTTTGTCCTTCTGTATGTAAATATTCCCTAATCTCACTTTTTGTAACGGCTAAAAATGGACGAATGACAAAATTATTTAAAAATGGTCGTTTTGGCATAATTCCTTTCAATCCATTTAATGAACTTGCCTTTGTCATCGCCATTAACATCGATTCTAGCTGATCATCTGCATGATGAGCCGTCACTAATTTATCCATTTTTTGTTCTGACATTACTTTTTCAAAAAAGTGATATCGCTCACGTCGACAAATCGCTTGTGAATTTCCACCTTCTTGTTCAAGATACTCTGCAATCGGAATCGCACTACTAAATACAGGTATATCCCATTTAGCACATGTTTGTTCAACAAAATTTCTGTCCCCTGCAGACGCTTCCCCGCGTAACATGTGATCCACATGCGCAACAAATAACTCTATTTGGAAATAACTTTGGAATTTATAGAAAAAAGAAAGAAGCGCCATTGAATCAACGCCTCCAGAACAAGCGACAAGCAATTTGTCACCACTTGTAATTAATTGATGTTGTTTAATATACGCTAAAACTTGATGCTCTAATAGGTGCATCCTCTCACCTCATCTTATATAGTAACAAAAAAATCCGTGACATCCGCCGGGGCTTGGGTCAACACAATGTTGATCACAAAGGCGTTATCACAGGACGTGATGGGTTTAGCCTTTGTTCCCCGATTCAGCAGAACCCCACTTACTTGAAGTAAGGGACTTCTGCTGAATCGAGTTAAAAAGATGCACCCTTATTTATCTAAATTCCTTGAGCCGTTTTCGATTAGCTGTACGCTGGTCGGAAAACTGACCAAGGCGCCGCAATATGATGTAATTGGAATAACATCACCGTACAATCATCATTCGACGGGTAACGCTGTTTAAACTGAGCCATCACATCATAAAGCACTACTTGAATCGATGCCCCTTTTTTAATGCCTTGACGGATTAATTGTAAAAATAATTCTTCTTGCATAAGCCAATTTTCCTGACTAGCAAATAAGCCATCTGAAACCATAATAATAATATCTTCTGAAAGGACGGAAATCATTTCGGTATCTACAGAAAAGTCTGGTAAAAATCCAATTGGTGCCGCTTTACTCTCAATTTTAAATAAATCTACCCCACGGAGGACATATGTTGTCATTCCGCCCGCCTTCCAACACCAAAGGGAGCCTAATTGTAAATCAACTAACGCAAAATCAATGGTTGCATACATATCCGAATCATTTTTGAGTGATAACACATAGTGCATCGTATGCATGGCGGTTTCAGGGTCCATATTATAGGACAAGCATTCTTGCATCATTTGAATTAAACGGCTACTTTCTTGTTGTGCTGCATTGCTCGTTCCCATACCATCTGACAGCATGATTGCCATCAAACCCGTATGAATTGGGAACACGCTATAAGAGTCACCTGACACTTGTTGATGCCCTTTAGAATGTTTATATATATCATACTCTAATTGGTAGCGAATTGCAGAACGAAACCTGATTTGACGATATAAAAGTGGTTTTTCCTCCACGTAAATTTGTTGCCCTTGTAAAGGCTCGTGTAATAATTCATATAATAATTGCTCTGCCTGCCGAATGACCGTATGTTCATCACGTTCATCCGCAATCGAGCAAATAAATTCTCTTGCACCCACTTCCGTTTTTATCCACTCAATGTGAATGCACTGCATGTGATGTTGCTTTAAAAATTGTTGTACATAGTCATCCATTTCGTCCGCCCCTACTTCACTATGACGATCATCTAATAACTCCTCTAAGTGATGACTTAAATCACGCAATTGTAAGGCAATCATTTTCTTACCATGATAAAACTGGCTTTCCATATGTTCCTTATGTGTAGCCGTTTCTAGCTCCTCTAATAATTTTGTCGATTTTATGCACTTTAACTTCAGCTGTTCCTCTGCGCGAATTAATTCTAACGGCTTGGAACTTCTTCTCGCCATTCGCCAATTTTCAAGGGTGTTCTCCATTTCTCGTTGTGTACCCCAGCATTGCTCATATTTAAAACAACTCGAACAAATGATATAAGATTCTTGCTGCATCGCAGTTGGGTGCTCTTTTGTAAAACGCTCAAATACGAGACTTTTCATAAAAGAAACAAATTGTTGAAACTGTTTTAAATGTTCGGTTGCCAAATTGGCATTTTTCACTTGGATGGGACCCGCGCCTAGCGTTTGCTTATTATAATATTGTTGAAGGTTTCCTATAGTCGATTGAGGAAGCAATATAAATAAAATCCCCCCGACTAAGATGGAAAGAAAATAAACGCTATCAATAGGTAATGTTGCATCATAAAAAAAGAAAAAAACACTTGGTACCAAACTGAACATAGCAATTCCAAAACGGCCTGTATCTTGCATTAACGCGGTAAATAATCCTGTGCACGCATACAGAACAATCATCCCTGTAAACGACAAATTGGATAAGCCCAATAACAATCCCATCGACAACGCAAAAATAACGGTCGTCCCAACTGTTGAAACAGCAGCGATAACACAAAGAATCAAATGGAAGGCTATAATTGGTAATGAAAAATAATAGACGGTAATATTTTGCATACCTACAAGTACAGCAGCAAGTAAAACAAGCACCGCGACAACCTTTTCCTTCGCCCACTTGTAATCTTTCAGCTCACTTAATGGCACAAGTAATTGTGTCATTAGTAACAGCATAACTAGAGCAAATAGCCATTCATACAAAATATACACTTGTGTTAATAATGGTGGAACTCCTGCATATGAAACGACTTGCCAAACAGTTTGAACTACGCCAATTGATAATGTCACTGCTATATAAGGGGAAATACGGGTATATTTAAAACGCATAATCCCCTCTATGAGCAAAATTTCAAGTAATAGTATAACCACTTGTCCAAAACCTAAAAATAACGTACCTGCAAGCCCCCCTATGAATGTGGAAATTTGAAATGATTTGTATTGTGATCGAACAATGATCCAAAAAGGTATAAAAAATGGGACCACCGCTTCAAAGAATGTGGCTTGCGCTAAACAAAAAGCAATGAATACAAAAGTGACGTCTACTATTTTTCTAGTCTTTTTTGTATACGGTGGGGTAGAGAATGTATGAGGGGGTAGAAACTCCGAATATTCATTGACAACTGCCATATCAATCACCTTTTCTTTTTTCAAATCATTATACAAATGATTGCATAGGAAATTTGTCTGTTTATAGAACACACATTAATAAATCGTTCGACGGCTTTTATAGTGATTTTCCGCTTTTAAAAGCCTTCATTCGTCAGAAGCAAAATTTAATCATTTTTATTAAAAACTTGTTGACACTTCATGCAAGACCCTGTATTATTAGTTTTGTTGTTAATTTTGGCGGTGTAGCTCAGTTGGCTAGAGCACTCGGTTCATACCCGAAAGGTCGTGGGTTCGACTCCCTCTGCCGCCACCATTTAACGGCCCGTTGGTCAAGCGGTTAAGACACCGCCCTTTCACGGCGGTAACACGGGTTCGAATCCCGTACGGGTCATACTTTAAAAGAGCTACCTTTTATCTAAAAGGTGGCTCTTTTTTTACTGTTTCTGTGGGGATTGAAAGAATGAAAGCTTACATCAGGGGATTTTAGGAAATGGCGAGTTAGGCAATTCGAGTAAAAAAACTGCCCGTTATTCAACTATATAGGTTCAACTTATGAAACTAACATCCCTCTAGAATGGAAATCTAAATCAAGATACGTCGCCTCCCACGGCAGCGACGCACTCAATTGAGGAAGCTTTTATTAGAACGGAAAAATTTAATTCAGGGCTGGCCTGCTACATGCGCACACAGATGAGTCGTATAGATTGTCTGTGCGCCTCATGTGCTTAGCCAGCCCAACCTAGCGCATACTTTATTAGAATCCCTATTAGAATTCTTACAATGAAAAGATAGAAACTTTTGTTGAACTTATATAGATTACACTATGACATAATTAATTGGAAATAAGTGTACGTTACACTCTATAATAGAAAATGTGAAAAGGAGGAGTTTTATATGGTTCAAAACTTTACATATCTTGCGTTCCTTTGCGGTATTAGTATGTTGTTAATTGTCGGTGGTGTGTTACTAACCAATTTGCCACTTTCTTTTCAAATTATAATGATTATTTTTGGCCTTATTGGAGGTATTTTTTGTTTTATTACACTCATCCGCTTGCTTGTTAAGCATAATCAAAGCCCCAATGAAAAATAAAAGAAGACATCGCCTTGTATTGTAATTGTGCAAGGCGATGTCTTTTAGTTATTCCAATGAAAAAAGACAGACTACTAAGTAGCCTGCCCACGTCTATTTCACACTTTTTCTACGTTTCAAACAGTCAGCAAATTACCCTCTACGAGCTCCTCGGCCACCGCGCTTTGATTCCGTTGCACGCTTTAATGTAGATAATCGTTCATCGCTATCTTTTAAGAAACGCGCCATCTTTTGCTCAAAATTCTCTTTTGGTTGGTGACGATCATTGCGATCATTTGAACGATTATTATCACGGCGAGGGCGTTGTGAACGCTCTGGTCTATCGGGACGTTCTGGGCGTTCTGGACGCTCTGCTTGAGGTTTTGCTTTACGAATCGAAAGACCAATCTTCCCATCCGCTTCAACATTCATCACTTTCACTTCAACTTCATCGCCAACTTTAAGATGTTCATTAATATCTTTTACATAGTTGTCCGCCACTTCACTAATATGAACTAACCCTGTCTTACCATCTGGTAGCTCAACGAACGCGCCGAAATTTGTGATCCCTGTTACCTTACCTTGTACTTTGCTGCCTACTTCAATTGACATAAAAAAAATGCTCCTCCTTAAAATTTAAGCGACCCTTACATGAAAAGTCAGTTATCAATTGTACTGAAACTTATAATCAATTATGCCTCGGCTAACTTTAGTCCATACTTTCTTCAAGTTCGCTCGAAAAGCTCCTCTTAAAAGTTTGTGACATCCACCGGGGCCTAACCTGATTCAGCTAGGGTTTAAACTCCTACTGAATAGAATTGCATATTTGGCATTCTCCCCCACTTATAGAAATAGGGGACTTCTGCTGAATCAAATTAAATAGTTTCTTCTCTAATTATAGCTAACATAAAAAGAGTGTCAACAAGACACTCTCCTTAAAGGCAAATAATACCAACTTTTTTGGCATTATATTAGCCTGACATCACTTCGCACAAATAATCATTCGAATTTCAGTCAAGGTTATTGTTATTTGTCTGACTCTTCTTCGCTATTCTTTTCTGCCGCTTTTGGTATTGTAAAAATGTATTCGCCTTCTTCTGAAAGGAAAAACTCTTTTCTAGCTAGCTTTGCAATATACTCATCATCTTCTAGCTTCGTGATTTGTAAATTTAACATCTCTTGCTGGGCAGTCACTTCATTAAGCGCTTCGGTTACTACCGCTTTTTGCTCGTTTTTTGCTACTAGCTTTTCATTTTGTATCATATTCAAATTTACTAAAAATCCAACAGCCGCAATAGCTAGAATAAAAAATACAGCCATTCTTCTGCGACGCAAAACTGCTTGCTTTGCTTTTGCCTTTACTTTTGCTTGTGGATTTGATCGGACATAGTCATTGTTCAACGATTGAACATTCTGCTTATGTAATTGTTCTCGTGTTTTTCTCCCTAACATGCCGACGCCTCCTTATTCATAAAAATTAATTATACCCATTATACGAGTTCACTTCTTCTTTTGAAAGGATTTCGGTAAATATTTCTTATAAAGTTTATAAATTGGTCTTACTAGTAGTGCGATACTTTTCAGTATAACATACACTACATTACGAATAATCAGAATAATGAGGTGCCCAATAAAGAGAATTGGTCTAATTAGTACATTTATAACAACTCGTCCTAGAAAACGGGCTATTTTTTGAAAAATAAATTCATATGCAAAAATACCGGCAATTTGGGCAAGTGGATCCACGACCCGCCATTGCCCACCCTTTACTAAAAATAAAAAATAAAATGTACATATACCGAGGAAAATCCATATGATCCATTCTACTATATATGTGAAACGTCCCATTATTTTACTCGGTATTTCATTTAATACTGTACGTGTACAATCAATCACTGCCCCAACAGCGATTCCACTTATAAACATTACAAGAATGCTTACAAGTTGTGCACTCATCATCATCCAAACAATTTATGGAGGAAGCTTTTCGACAGTCCATTTTCGGAATCATCATATGATAATTGCTTTACTTCACCCTCTAATGTTAGTAAGCCTTTATCTACATCTAAATGGACAATGCGCAGCTCCTCGCCACGAATTAATAAATGCCCTTGTGAGGTATTAACGAAAAATTCTTCTTGATCAAATCGTTCAATTGACTTTACAGATGTCATATCCATACGTTTACGATTGCGAACAGTAACTAAGTGATCGCCAGAAGAAATTGTGTAACGACTATTTTCTTGATGGATTGTCATTTTAGTCCTCCTTTAGCTCTTTGTTTTACACTATATGCTCGTACCGATTAAGACATGCCTCCTATAAAATATTTGATTGCTTGTCCGCTAATAGAAGTTTTCTTATAAATCATAAAAAAAGCATGACAACTAGTTCGCTGTCATGCTTACATACTTGTAAATCAATGTTCTCTACCGTAATTATATGTACGATACATACCATTAATTTAAGTTATCTATTATTCTTCATCATCAATAAATTCAGGTTCTACTTTTTCTAATCGTTCTTCTTTTAGAATGGTAAACATTTTTAAAGCATCTTCTTTTTTTACCATCTCACGTAACTCTTCTACGCGAGCTGTTACAATCTTTTGACCGAATCGAATTGCCAGCTCATCGCCAACTTTCACCGCAGTGCTTGCCTTTGCAACTTTTCCATTAATCGCAATACGCCCTTGTACGGCTACTTCTTTTGCTAATGTACGACGCTTAATTAAACGCGACACTTTTAAATATTTATCTAAACGCATGGAACTATTCCCCTCTTTCTATTCGTTTTGCCTCATCCCAAAAGGCATCTAATTGATCTAATGTAAAGCTTTCAAAAGATTCCCCGCTTGCCTTGACACGTTGTTCTACATAATGAAAGCGGCGTGCAAATTTTTCATTTGCATGGACCATTGCCTCTTCGGGTGAAATTTTATAAAAACGGGCAAGATTCACAAGTGTAAATAATACATCACCAAATTCGTCTAAACGGGTTGTCGGTGAACCGCTCGCAATCTCTTCACGGAACTCTTGCCATTCCTCAGCAAACTTCTCCCATGCATCTTCTACATTTGGCCAATCAAAACCAACTGTTGCTGCCTTTTTTTGATAATTATACGAAGTTTGTAGCGCGGAAGTCGGACGATATTCACCTTTTAATAATGGGACATCCACTTCATGACCTTTTTCTGCTTTTTTAATCGCTTCCCAATTCGTCACAACTGCTTCTGCATCTTCTACCGAAACATCGCCAAATACATGTGGATGGCGGCGAATCATCTTTTCATTAATGGAAGCAAGTACTTCTTCTAATGTAAAATAGCCGTTATCCTCCCCAATTTGAGCGTGTAAAAATACTTGTAATAGCACATCACCAAGTTCTTCTACCATTGCAAAGTCATCTTCCGCATCCACCGCAGCTAAAAATTCATGTGTTTCTTCTAATAAATACTTTTTTAACGATTCATGCGTCTGTTTTTGATCCCACGGACAACCATTTGGCCCACGCAATGTCGCAATAATTTCACGGAATGTCACCCAATCGCGTAACGCATCTTCATCATTTTGAACAGGTGGTACATAAACCGTCGTTAAATTATTTATTTCTGTTGCCTGATCGAGTTCATATAACGGTACCGTTCTTAGTTGCTCCCCAGAAGAGCCCGCCGCTGTCACAATCGTTACCGGATAGTCATCGCGGTATTTCTCCATGAGCGTCAACTTCACTTCTGAAGCGCTAAATGTATCGTACACTTGGGCAATTAAAATGTGTTGACGCATATTGACATCATGCATCGACATACTTGTCCCATCTAATAATTGAAACCCTTCTATTGGGTCAATTTTTAGCGCACCGAAAATCGGGTCTAAAAAGCTTTGCCCACCTTCAATAACAAGCTGAATTTCCCCTTTTTTATCCGCCTCTATTAAATGTTGCACAGTCTGCTCTGCTACAAGCGGATGCCCCGGCACAGCATACATAACATCTTCATGTGCGACTGCTTCTATTAAACGCTGGGCTATCTCCTCATATACAGGACCAAATGAACCGTGTTTCACATAAACTTCATCGAAGCTCGTAAATTCAATTCCCTGCTCGCGTAAATCTTGTAACACCGGGTGATCATCTGTACGAACGAATAATTTTTTTGCTGCTTTAATTTTTTTATAAACACCCATTTGCATTTGATCGAAATCTGCTGCACCTAGGCCGATTACTGTTAATTGATTCAAAACTGCCACCTACTTTTTTCGATTTAACCATAATTGATATGCGGCCATGCGTTTACCGAGGGGGATTAAAAACCACTCTTTTTCTGCGAGTACACGTAATTTCCCAACAACTGTCATAAATGTAAACGCGCCAACTGCCACAAGTAAAAAACTATATAAAACAGCCGTTATACGACTAAATGATGCGCTCTCTACAAGCTGATTTAACAGCCAAATCATCCCTTCAACTGCAACAATCATCGCGATACTCGCCAACAACAAGTTCCTATAGAATTGCCCTGTTGCAAACGCTGCTTTCGTCCATTTCCTCAAATAAATAATAAGCGCAATGGCTGCAAGGTAAAGCCCTATATTACTTGCAATTGCTGCCCCTATAATACCAAACTGTGCAATTAAAAGAGTATTCCCAACATATTTTACCGCAATACTCGTCACAAGAAAAATAGCGGGTAATTTTAATTTGCTATAACCTTGTAAAATTGCAGTAAACGTTAAAATAATCGATAAAGGGATAATTTGCATGACGTAAATAATCAATACATTCGAGAGTGCATCTGTGGTGAACAGCATTTCGTTCACATAAGGCATGACAACAATTAATCCCAATGATGCAGCTACACCAAATAATAATGAACTGCGATAGGTTAATTGAATAAATGGTAATGCCCCGCGCCCACTCGTTTTCTTCGCTTTAAACGCGACAAGCGGAACAATTGCAAGTGCAAGTGACGAGGCAATGACAAGCCCTAGCTGGACAAGTGGTTGCCCCCTATCATAGATACCTTTTAACTCCATTGCCTGCAATTTCTCCATACCCGATTCAATTAATAGCGGATAAATCGTGAACGAATCGACTAACTGAAAGCATAATAATAAAAGCCCGCTCATACTAATACTAATGCTATAAAGCGTGACTTCTTTAATAATCGGCCACGCTTTTATTTTCGCTTTCATCTGTTCTTTCGGGGAGGACTTTCTCTTCGCAAAAAATAGCAATAATGCAATTCCTGCAATTTCTCCAATCACTGTACCGAAAATCGCCATTTTCCCCGCTTCATAAACGGATTGCGTAAAGCTCAGCAAAATGACCGTACCAATTAGAATAATCGCCACTCGAATCATTTGCTCAAAAACTTGTGCATAGGCAACGGGTTTCATCATGTTATTTGCTTGGAAATTCCCCTTTAAAACAGCCAATATCGGCATGCATAGCGTCACAAAGGAACCAACTTGAAGGAGCGGTGCCAATTGTGGGTCTTTCATTAATGTCGCTAAACTACCTGCACTAAAAAATAACAAACTAAAAAATATAATGGATAATATTAGTAGATAGTTGAAAATAATACGCGTTACACCACGTTTTTCAATTGGCGATCTACCTTGCGCCTCCATGTCCGCCAATATTTTTGAAATGGCCACCGCGAACCCGCTCGATGTCCACACGACAAAAAAGGCGATAAATGGATACACTTGCTGATATACATAAAATCCTTGGTCACCAACTAAATTTTGATACGGTACACGATAAATGGCGCTCAGTATTTTTACAATGAGTGCCGCTACCGTAAGTAATAGCGCACCTCTCATATAACTTTTCATTCCAAAACTTTGAGAAGACATTCTAAATCCTTCCCCTTCTACATACATATAAGTTAAGTATAACACGAAAAGTACACCCATCTTTTTATGATATACGTTCCTAGACACAAAAAAACGCCCAATGAGTTGGACGTTCTTTTGCGTATTTAACTTTCCATTTGTTTTGCTAAAAAGTTAGCGGCTGTCTCAGCAGCTTTTTGTTCTACTTCGCCAATAAAATGCGCCTTGGATAATAAATAAACCGCACCAATTGGATCACCATTTGAAATGATTGGCACCGCACAATAAGACTTTACTTGCTCATATTGTCCAGCGACTAGCTCTATCGTCATTTCAAGCTTTTCAACAACACCCGTCCTTGCTTTTATAATATCTTCAGCAAATGGGGTTAATCGTCTCGATAAATATTCTTTTTTAGATGCACCTGCTACTGCAATCATTTCATCACGATCACTTATAAAGCTTGGTGTCCCTAATATTTCAAAAAGTGATTGCACATATTCTTGCGCAAATTCACCGAGGTCGTTAATTGGAGAATATTTTTTTAAGATAACTTCTCCTTCGCGGTCAGTATAAATTTCAAGTGGATCACCTTCGCGAATCCGAAGTGTTCTACGTATTTCTTTCGGTATGACAACACGACCTAAATCATCAATACGACGTACTATTCCTGTTGCTTTCATCGTCTTCATTACCTCACTTTCACATCATTCAATAGCATGATGGTACTAGTATGGATTGAATTCGAAAATTATATGCAATTTTTTCATGAACTTCACGATAATTTCCACACATAAATTAGTGCCCTTATATTATTTTATGAAAGACTTTTCACGTTTTATTTCTCTACAACTAAAGCAGGGATATCCAAGTATTTTTAAAAATTATCAACTCAAATAGAGATGGAGGTCTTTTTTATGAAAGTAGACGGTACTTACGCTCGTTTCGATGCAAATCGACAGCAACAATATTATGCAGGAACCCATTTAGCCTACTATCCTAACGTATCAAAAGAACGTGCAGTTGTTATTAACGAATTTGAAAACGGCATTTTTAAACGCTATTTAGAAAAGGCAAACGGACAGCGTGATTTAATTTCAACATCCACTACGCGTGAAAAGCAGTTTTTAGCGCTTCGACAAGAAAATCACAATCGCGAAGAGTTATTTCAGCAACTTAATTATAAAAACGGTGTACATTATAGTATGTCCAATGCACTTCGCTTTTTACTTTAACATCAAAAATTAAAAGCTGATGAACATCCTTCGATGCCATCAGCTCATTTTTATGCCTTTTTTGCGTTTGCGATGATTTCCATCATCTTTTCAATTACCTCAAACGGTAAATACTTCCCACATTTTTTATAATTCACGGTTATGATCAATTGTGTGCCTTCCATTCCGAATCCGACCGCTTGACCAAATTCCATCGATTGCTCGATGATTTTCGCCCCATCAGCGAGTAGCGTCCCTTGCTCCGACAATATAATCGATGCAACTTGCTGTTTTTCCTTAATCGATAAAACATCGGCTTGCATAGCCCAAACTTTCATTCGTGCGATACGCATTAAACGCTCCGTTTCAGCTGGTATATCACCAAAACGATCTTGCATTTCATCCATAATTTCTAAATAATCTTCCACACGCTCCATCGCTTTAATTCTCTTATACATTTGAATTTTTTGATAGCCGTCCGGAATATAGGCATCTGGAATATAAGCATCTACTTGGAGAATGATTTCAATCTCCACTGTTTCTTCACGCTTCACGCCACTACGACGTTCTTCCACTGCTTCTTCAAGCATTTGTGAATATAAATCAAAGCCGACTGAATCGATAAAGCCATGCTGTTGTGCACCGAGTAAATTCCCTGCGCCGCGAATTGATAAGTCACGCATTGCAATTTTAAAGCCTGAACCAAGCTCGGTAAATTCCTTCACTGCTTGCAAACGCTGCTCTGCAACATCTGACAATACTTTTTCACGCTCATACATAAAGTAGGCATAGGCAATGCGACTGGAACGACCAACACGACCACGCAATTGATAGAGCTGTGATAATCCCATACGATCGGCATCATGTACAATTAATGTATTTACATTTGGAATATCGACACCCGTCTCGATGATCGTTGTCGTCACAAGTACATCATACTCTCCGTCAATAAAGGATAAAATAACAGCCTCTAACTGTGCCTCTGTCATGCGACCATGTGCAAATGCAACACGTGCATCCGGTACGAGCATTTGAATTTCCTCTACTCGTTTTGCCATATCTTCTACTCGATTGTATAAATAAAACGTTTGTCCACCACGCGCCATTTCACGCTCAATTGCTTCACGGACAAGGGCTCCACTATGCTCCATCACATATGTTTGTACGGGGAATCGGTTTTGTGGTGGTGTTTCAATAACTGATAAATCACGTACGCCGACCATCGACATGTGAAGCGTGCGTGGTATTGGCGTCGCTGTCAATGTCAGTACATCAATATTCGTTTTGAGTTGTTTAATCTTTTCTTTATGCGTTACACCAAAACGTTGCTCTTCATCCACTATGAGTAAACCTAAATTTTGATACACAACATCTTTAGACAAAACACGATGTGTACCAATTACAATATCAACCGTGCCTTCACGCAAACCTTTTAATGTTTCTGTTTGCTGCTTTTTCGTACGGAAGCGACTTAATAAGCCAACATTCATCGCAAATTCCTCAAAACGCTTATGAATCGTTTCGTAATGCTGTTGCGCTAAAATGGTTGTCGGTACTAAGAAAGCCACTTGCTTGCCATCAAGTATCGCTTTAAATGCTGCACGAATGGCTACTTCCGTTTTCCCATAACCAACGTCTCCACAAACAAGGCGGTCCATTGGTCGTTCCCGCTCCATGTCGTGTTTTACTTCAATAATTGTACGTAGCTGATCTTCTGTCTCCTCATACGGGAAAGCTTCCTCAAAATTACGTTGCTCATCTGTATCGGGAGAGAAAGCAAAGCCTACCTCTGCCTCACGTTGGGCATAGAGCTTAATTAAATCATCCGCAATATCTTGTACCGCTGATGAAACTTTAGCCTTTGTCTTCTTCCATTCCGGGCCACCTAGCTTATGAAGCTTCGTCTCTTTATCCTCAGCACCAACATAACGCTGAATTAAATCAATTTGGTCAACTGGCACGAATAGTTTATCATCTGCACGGTAGCGCACATGCAAATAATCTTGGTGTATGCCATCCACAACAAGTGTTTCAATCCCAATATATTTCCCGATTCCATGATGGACATGCACAACATAGTCACCTGGCTTAATTTCAGTGTAGGATTTAATACGCTCGGCATTCGTCATTTTTTGTGGACGTGCCTTTCTCTTTTGCTGTTGCTTGAATAATTCATCCTCTGTAATGACCGCAATTTTTTGTAACGGCAGCTCAAAACCAGCTACTAATGTTTCATGAATGATATAAATTCCCGGTTCATTATGGAATCCGATTGTTGTGGGTATTTGATAGTCATCCAGCATTTTCTGCATGACCTTTAGGCGTTCATCACTTGTAACCGTTATAAGAACCGTATAGCTTTCCTGCTGCCAACGCATAATTTCATTTTGTAATAACGCAATTTGACCGTGAAATTGTTGCATCGGCTTACATGAAAAATTCGTTGTCTTTTTAAATTTAATACCCGAAAAAGTACGTGTAAACAAAGCGAAATAAAGCGCCTGCTGCTCTAACATCGCCAATACTTCTTTAAATGAATAAGAAGGCTTTACCTCGTGAAGCATTTTCCCCTCTTCAATTAAGGATAAAAACCATTCATTTTCCTCTCGCTCCCATGCATCCATCACTTCTTGAATACGACCGAGTTCATCAAATAAAACAAGGCCATCTTTCGCAAAATAATCTCCTAAAAACGCAGGGCGGTCAAATAACATCGAGCCATACTTAGCAATATGATCTGGTAAATTCCCTTGGCGCAATACTTCAATATCCTGTCCGATATTTTGTAAAAGAAGTTCTTGAATTTCCTTCTTTCTTACCTTTTTCAAACTATCTGCAAGTGCTGATTCTAGACGCTCTGCAATCGTCAGTCGTTCATTTTTTGCGAGTAAAATTTCGGTTGCTGGTAAGATTTCAATATGGGTACGCTTTTCAATGGAACGCTGATCATCTGCCGAAAAGGTACGAATTGAATCAACCTCTGTATCAAATAGCTCGATGCGAATTGGCGATTCTAAATAGGGCGGATAAATGTCTAATATCCCCCCACGCATCGCAAATTCCCCAGGTGTTGTCACCATTTGACTACGTATATAGCCCATTTCAACAAGCTGATGAAGCCACTGGTCAATATCCAATTCTTCCCCAACTGCCGTTTTTAGATCATTATTAACCCAATCCATTGGCATATTTAGTAATTTACGCATCCCTGCTACTGGAATAACATAAATCCCCAGTTCAGCTTTCACTAATCGACCAATCGTCGCAATACGCTGTGCTCGTAGTTCTGGCGATGATGTCGTCATATTTGCCGCGATAAATTCCTCGGCAGGATAATAATGTACCCATTCTTCACCGATTAAAGAGCCTAGATCATCTACGAGCTTTTGTGCCTGCAATAAATTCGGTGAAATGATATAAATGGATTTCTTTGTTTCTTTAAAAATCGATTGAATAAGTGCCGGTCTTGCACTACCTGTTAATCCAGTAATTAATTGCTCATTTGCTGAACCATCTTTTATTTGCTGGAGTAAATTATGAATCTGTTTATCTTGTAAAAATAATTGATGAAAAGTATCCACACAAAATCTCCCTTCCTATCTAAGTATCAATTACACCTCGACGTAATTGATTCAGCCAGGGGTTTGAACCTCTACTGAATAGAACTACAAATTTAGCATTTATCTCCTCTTATAGAAGTAGGGATAAATGCTGAAACAAGTTAACTATATTCGAAACGGAAAAAGCCTTGGCGCAAAATATGCGACCAAAGCAACTCCTTTACTGTAACCATCTTTTTAACGCATAATAATCCGGAAATTGTCGTAAAGATTCTTCACAATGCTCACAAATGCTGTGTACAGTTGTTTCTCCACGCTCATTCTTTTCAATGTAATCATCGATTTCTCCAATTTCAAACAGATGAAGCTTACGAATTGTTTCATCTGTATCAAATGGTAGCGTGCCAATCTCCACTTCACAATGTCTGCAACGGTAACGTACAGCCATTTTAAAGCCTCCTTTAAATACGTAATCTATTTAAAGTATAGCCTTCCATTTCCTTAATTATGCACCGTTAAATTGATTCATCACTTCTAAAAATGGTTTAGTTAAGGATACTTCTACCGCATCGCAACACTTGCTAATCGCATCTTGTACAACTGGTTGATCTTCTTTAGAAAATTTTGATAGTACGTAATCTGCCACTTTCATACCTGCTGGTGGACGATCCACACCGACGCGAATTCGGTTAAATTCCTGAGTGCCTAAATGTTGAATTAATGACTTAATTCCATTATGCCCACCTGCGCTCCCTTTTCCGCGCAAACGTAATTTACCCGTTTCTAAATCTAAATCATCATAAATGACAACAATATCTTCTACGTCAATATCAAAATAGTCCATTAACGGACGAACACATTCGCCCGATAAATTCATATATGTTAGCGGCTTCAATAAAATGACTTTTCCTTCAGGACGATGCACGGTTGCATACATGCCATTAAATTTTGATTGATTTAATGGGGCATTCCATTCTTTGGCTAACGCATCTATTACGTCAAATCCGATATTATGACGCGTATTTTCATACGGTTTCCCTGGATTTCCTAAGCCAATAATTAGTTTCATTCGTAATCGCATCCTTTTTCTCTAATCGTAGCCTATTTTATCATACATTTTAACTCATGCACCGCTGATTATGTTGCCCCACTTGAATTTATTTATTTCGCTCGATGGCATATAAAAGGGAAACTTCAAATATCCTTACGTAGAAACTCGTTTGAAATAACGAGTTTCCTGCAGATTAGCAAAATCAAATCAAAATAACCAGCTTAAGGATACACGATCCCTAAGCTGGTTGTTACATGCTAAAGCACGTTCTATTAGTCAAATAATGTACTTACAGATTTGTTTTCATAAACGCGTGAAATTGCATCTGCCATTAATTTTGCTACAGAAATTTGTTTAATTTTTGGTGATAATTTATCTTCACTTAATTGAATTGTATTTGTTACGATTAATTCTTTAATAGAAGAGTTCTCGATGCGCTCAATTGCAGGACCTGAAAGTACCGGGTGTGAACAGCAAGCGTACACTTCTTTTGCACCACTTTGAATTAATGCTTCTGCACCAATTGTGATTGTACCTGCAGTATCAATAATATCATCGATTAAAATACATACTTTCCCATCTACATTACCTACGATGTTCATCACTTCAGCTACGTTTGGTTTTGGACGTCGTTTGTCGATAATTGCGATTGGCGCTTTTAAACGTTCCGCCATTTTACGAGCACGTGTTACTCCACCATGGTCAGGAGATACGATTACTAGATCCTCTGAATTGAAGCCTTTTGAGCCGAAGTAGTCTGCTAATAATGGAACTGCTACTAAATGGTCAATTAAAATATCAAAGAAACCTTGAATTTGAGGTGCGTGTAAATCTAATACGATTACACGAGTTGCACCAGCCGTTTCTAATAAGTTTGCTACTAACTTAGCAGTAATTGGTTCACGTGCTTTCGCTTTACGGTCTTGACGTGCATAGCCATAGTAAGGCATTACAACGTTCACCGTACGAGCAGATGCACGTTTAACAGCATCCACCATAATTAAAAGTTCCATTAAATGCTCATTTACAGGAGCAGAAGTAGATTGAACGATGAATACGTCACATCCACGAATACTTTCTTCAATGCTAATTTGGACTTCTCCATCACTGAAGTGTTTTACAGATGATTTTCCTAGTTCTACACCCATTTCCTCAGCAATCTCTTTAGCTAAAGGATTGTTTGAATTTAATGAGAAGATTTTTAATTTTGAGTCAGCGTATTGATACGGCATGATGGCCTCCTGTATTTTGAATAATTTTATTTTGAATTTAATTTACTAACATAGTTTAGCTTATTTTCCTGACGTGCACGCGCTACTGCTAATGCATCTTCTGGAACTTCTTTTGTAATTGTAGAACCCGCAGCTATAAACGAACCTTTTCCAAGTTTCACTGGTGCCACTAAGTTGGAATTACATCCTACAAATACATCATCTTCAATAATCGTTTTAAACTTATTCTTTCCGTCATAGTTCACAGTAATCGAACCACAACCGACATTTACATTTTTGCCAATTTCGGCATCGCCAATATAGCTTAAGTGGGATACTTTTGTGTCATCCCCTAAAGTACTTTTCTTCACTTCAACAAAGTTTCCAATTTTCACATGGTTTCCTAGCGAAGATTCTGGACGAAGATGTGCAAATGGCCCGACAGATGTTTCATCACCAACACGGCTATTGAATACAACCGAGCTATGAATCTTTGTACCATTTCCAATTGTACTTTCTGCAATATGGCTGTTCGGACCAATATGACAATCCTCACCAATCACAGTCTTTCCTTCAATGATTACACCAGGTAAGATAACAGAATCACTACCGATAATTGCATCCGCACTAATATGTGTCGTAGCAGGATTAATAATCGTTACACCATTGCGCATATGACGTTCATTAATACGTGCTCGCATAAATTCCTCTGCTTGTGACAACGCAAAACGATCATTTACCCCTAAAGTTTCATCAAAATTATCCGTCACATAAGCTGAAACAATCTCACCTTGCTTCTGTAAAATTTCAATGACATCCGGTAAATAATATTCACCTTGCGCATTGTCATTATTCACTTGCGCTAATGCAGCGAATAATGCCTGATTGTCAAAGCAATACGTACCTGTATTAATCTCTTTCACAAGTTGTTGCTCAGATGTTGCATCTTTCTGCTCAACAATTTGCGATACTTGACCTTGAGTATTACGTAAAATACGACCATATCCAGTCGGATTTTCTGCTACTGCTGTCAAAATTGTCGCTTTTGCTTGTTGCTTCTCGTGATGTGCAAATAAAGCTTGCATCGTTTCTGGTCGAATTAGTGGCGTATCTCCACAAACAACTAGAGTCGTACCTTCTAATTCACTTAAAATGGGCTTTGCTTGTAAAACTGCATGGGCCGTGCCAAGTTGCTCTGCCTGTAAAACATACTCGCTTTTTTCACCGAGTGTTTCTTTTACAAGCTCTGCACCGTGTCCGACAACCGTTACAATTTTTTGTACATCAAGCATTTCGATATGGTCAATCACATGTTCTACCATAGGCTTTCCGCATACCGGATGTAATACTTTATATAATTTGGACTTCATTCGTGTACCCTGACCAGCAGCCAAAATAACTGCGTAAACATTTGTCATTTACAAGTCCTCCAATTTAGCTCATTTTCTCTTATGACTATATAGTAAATTCACTTCATTTTCAAGGTTT
Organism: Solibacillus sp. FSL K6-1523; assembly: GCF_038005225.1. Lineage (NCBI taxonomy): Bacteria > Bacillati > Bacillota > Bacilli > Caryophanales > Caryophanaceae > Solibacillus > Solibacillus sp. FSL K6-1523. Next base: position 62,833 of record NZ_JBBOSU010000001.1, on the reverse strand, counting down.
TCAGACTTGACAAAGCTTTGAATTTAAAATAATTTTTCTTTGTTTCGCCTTATTTATTTCCCTTTTGAGCTAAGGATTATAGGACATGCAAACGACGATTGTTCGTCTACTCTATCCTTTCACTGATTTTCACTATTTTAAACTAAATTTATCTTCATTCAGTAAAAAAACGCCCTGTCTATATGTAGTAAAATTAACCCAATAAAAAAAGACCTACCCAAAATTGATTGGATGGTCCTTGTTGTTTACTTAAATCGTTACTTCTTCCAATTCTAATACGGCTTCTGTTTCTTCATCAGAAGTTGCATGATATGCATCAAGAACGACCTCTTGAATTTTATTGCGTGTATTGGAGTTAATTGGATGTGCAATGTCACGGAATTCCCCATCAGGTGTTCTCTTACTTGGCATCGCCACAAATAAACCTGTATTTCCATCAATTACACGAATATCATGAACGACAAACTCCTCATCTAGTGTAATTGAAGCGATTGCTCGCATGCGCCCCTCTGTTTGAACACGGCGTAATCTTACATCAGTTACTTCCATTTTCTAATTCCTCCCCTTCTTGGATGCTCTTTTTCGATAAATAGTAGTATTCTATAAAAATAAAGAAACACCTTCTAATTTTGAGAAATTTCCAAAAAATTAGAATCGTTCATCAATAGGATACCGTAATTTGTAATTTTTTTCTATTACTAATTTCAAAAAGTTTATACGTTTATTGTAATCTTCTATTCTCCGCCACCTTTATACTCTATTTCCGCTACTATCCTATTGCCTAAAAAATATAACTACACCTTTTGATAAGGTGGTCCTAATTCCCCATAAAAAAAAGCTACACCACTTTTAAAAGGGCATAGCTTCGATAGGCTGTCTTTGATTATTTGACTAACGCAATGACTTCGATTTCTACTTTAACGTCTTTTGGTAAACGTGCCACTTCTACTGCCGAGCGTGCTGGCTTATGTGCTCCAAAATGTGACGCATACACTTCATTCATTACCGCAAAGTCATTCATATCTTTCATAAAGACTGTCGTTTTCACAACTTGGTCTAATGATGAACCTGCTGCTGCAAGTACCGCCTTCAAGTTTTCAAATACTTGATTTGTTTGAACTTCGATGTCCCCTTCTACTAATTCACCAGATGCCGTTAATGGAATTTGTCCTGATGAATAAAATAAGTTATTGACGATCATCCCTTGTGCATATGGTCCAATAGCTGCTGGTGCGTTTGTTGTTGAAACTGCTTTCATATTTACTTTCTCCCCTTTGAAAAATAGTTTCCTTCACTTAATTCAATCGTTCGGTCTTTCTCGTTTACTTCATGTAGTTTTACTAATGAATAATAATCGTCCACTAACGTTTCATCCGCATGCTCTGCCTCTACTAAAACAGCAATGCCTGCTAGCTCACAATCAAATTCTTCTAGTAAATTTTTCATCCCGTTCATCGTACCGCCCACTTTCATAAAGTCATCGGTAATCAGAACACGTTGTCCACTCTTCATGCTGCGTTTAGATAAAACCATCGTTTGAATACGACGGGAAGACCCTGATACATAATTAATGCTGACCGTTGAACCTTCCGTTACTTTACTATCACGACGTACAACGACTACTGGAACATTTAAATGTTTCGCGATAGCATGTGCAATCGAAATTCCCTTTGTTGCTACCGTCATAATAACATCGATTTTTTGCTCAGCAAATACGCTTGCAAAAACTTTACCAATCCGATTCATTAAACTTGGATTTCCTAATAAATCTGTCATAAACAAATAGCCACCCGGAAGTAGGCGATCTGATTGACCTAATTCAATAATTAATTCACCGGCGATTTCATGAACTTCTTGTTCCGCCATTTTTGGTATATATTTTACGCCACCCGCTGCTCCCGGTACGGTGATTAGCAGCCCGATTCCTTTTTCTTCAAATGTTTCTTTTACAATTGTTAAATCTTCACTTATGGAAGATTTAGCAGAATTGTAGAGATCCGAAAAATAAGTTAGCGGGATCAACTGATGTGGATGCTCAAGCAAATAATATGTCATATCTACAAGGCGTTCACTACGCTTCCATTTCATGCGACCCTCTCCTAAACATTAACTTTTTTAACTTATTTTAGCAAAAATCCCTTACCTTTATAAGTGGAGAATGATTGCCAAATATGCATTTCTATTAATTTGTGTTCAAATCTTGAAACAATTACGCTGAGGCGTAATTGTTAATGCGAACATTACTAGTCAAATTAACATAATTATACGCGTTTAAGCAAGTGGATTTCGATCCCCTAACATTCTTACTACGTATACTTCCTCGCAAAAACCGCGCAATCCATTATATATTCGGCTAACACGTGCTTCATGATCGACAAGTCCAAATACTGTCGGACCGCTCCCACTCATAAGTACTGCATCTGCACCAAATCGTTGCATTTGCTCTTTTATTGTCACTACTTCTGGATATAATTCAAATGTTACAGATTCTAAAACGTTCCCTAATGATTCACAAAGCAATGGGTAATCATTATTTTCGATTGCCTCTATCATTTGTGCAGTATTAGGATGTTCTATCTGATCTACTTTCAATCCACCGTAAATTTCTGCTGTTGAAACACCAATCTTTGGTTTCGCTAAAATAACCCAGCAAGTTGGCGGAACCGATAATTCTTTAATTTTCTCACCACGCCCTGTAGCTAAAGCCGTACCTCCGTATACACAAAACGATACATCTGAACCTATTTTAGCGCCGTGTTCTGCAAGCTCATCTAATGATAAATTTAAATTCCAAAGCTCATTTAATCCACGCAATGTAGCTGCAGCATCACTACTTCCACCAGCTAACCCAGCTGCAATTGGAATTTGCTTTTCAATCGTAATTGTTACCCCTTCACGCAGACCGTATGTATTTTTCAACAATTCGGCTGCTTGATAGGCAAAGTTGCGATTATCATCTGGAACAAAACGATCAGCTGATACAATTTTAATTTTCCCATCCTTACGTGTTTCTAATCCAATACGATCGGCTAAATCCACTGTTGTCATAATCATCTCTACTTCATGATAATTATCCGGGCGTTTATATAATACATCTAAAGTTAAATTTATTTTTGCGGGTGCTTTTACATAAAGCATCGAATATTCCTCCTCGTGTAAGGCACGCATGTTATTTATACGTTATCAATTTATTATTGTACCTATTTTACCACAGGAAAGAGGGGAATATTGAACTTTAAACATTAACAATTTTAACGACTTTAAATTTACCTTTAAAGGAAAAAGAGCGGTAAAATCCTTCTAAAGGATTTTACCGCCCAATGTGTCAACTTACTTTTGTGTTTTTTGCATCGATTGACCGGCCAATTGTTTTTGAGCCATTTCAACCGCGTACTTCACCATGTTACCTGCATCACGGGAACGAATACCGCCCCAACCTTCACGTTCGACCACATCATAAAATCCGAGTTCCTTGGCGATCTCTTCTTTAAGACGATCCGACATGATTCTTTGTCTTGCCATGCAGAAAACCTCCCTTGTTGAAAGTACCGTTGCTTCTAGGAAACATCGGCTTTCTTGATCAAAAGTTTCGTTGACCATGTTAGTATGTACAGCAAGTAAAAATCCATACGTCACGCCAAACGATGTTAATCACTAAGACTAAAACATGTCTTCTGAAAGGTTTTCTTTAACTATCATCTTTTTTTCCCACTAAAAAGACACTCATAAATGAGTGTCTTTTTAAAATATTAAAAATAAGTACTAGAAAAACTATTTGACGGCTGCAACTGCATCATCTAAAAAAGTAATCTCTACTGCTTCTGTAAGTATATCTGTGTAACTGTAAGATACGCGCTTAAACGCACTGTTTTCTTGATTAAGTTCAACGACGAATATTGCGTGATAAGTTTCGCTTAAAACTCCTTCGCATTCAATCGTTTTCTTGCGACCACCATTTGCTCGTAATTGCAAACGTTTACCCAAATTACCATCTAACAACTTTTTAATGTCTGCTAAAGTTTTTGGCATTTTCGCATACACCTCACTAATTAATACAATAACATGAAGTGAAATATTTGTCAATAAAATATAATATTTTATCACCAAGAAACCCAAATCGTCAACTCTTTTATTTGCGATTTTTAAACTTTTTTAAATAAAATTCATTTTATTGTCTTATACAAAAGGTTGGATGTAAGAAATCCGCCAATTGACCGAACTCTTGAATTGTTAATGTTTCCCCACGTCGGGATGGGTCAATACCAGCTTGCTCTAATGCTTCTATAATTTTTTGCTTATTTTGCTTACCGTTCGTTAAACCATTTTGTAAATTGTTTAAAATTGTTTTACGTCGCTGTGCAAATGAGGCACGTGATACTTCAAATAAGAAGTCCTCATCAATTACTTGAACTGGCGGTGTATCATGCTTAATTAGTCGAATTACAGCTGAATCCACATTCGGTTGTGGCATAAATACCGTTTTTGGTACAATCATAGCCACTTCTGCGGTCATATAATATTGGATGGCAATCGATAATGAGCCGTATGCTTTTGTACCAGGTTTTGCAGAAATTCGGTCCGCTACTTCCTTTTGCATCATGACTACGAAGCCGCGAATCGGTAAACGGTCGTTCAATAACTTCATTAAAATTGGCGTCGTTACATAATAAGGTAAGTTGGCAACAACCATAATGTCTTCAATTCCTGGAAATTCTTGTTCGATTACATTCACTACATCCGCTTTTAAAATATCTGAATGCACAATTTTTACATTATCATATGGACTTAATGTATCTTCTAATACCGGTAATAAGCGCTGATCAATTTCAAACGATACTACCTTTTTTGCTTCACGTGCTAAATGTTCTGTTAAGGCACCAATACCTGGTCCTACTTCGATTGCACCACTGTTTTCTGTTAAGTTTGCATGACTCACGATATTACGTAAAATATTAGGGTCAATTAAGAAGTTTTGCCCTAAACTTTTTTTAAATGAAAATCCGTACTTTTCTAAAATCTCTTTTGTTCGAATCGGCGTTGCAATGTCTTTATACATGCTGTTCCTCCTGGTCTAATTGTTGAATAGCTTGTGCAAATTGTTCCGGTGTAATTTGGAACATCATTAATCGTTTATGAAGCTGCTTGCCATTGGTCATGCCTATATTTAAAATCTCACCTAATTGATCACGTCTTGCTTTTGATTGTGGATGACCAATTAACCTAGCCATCATTAAATCTTCTAATGTAATTTGTTCTATTATTTGCGAATCCGCTAATGTATACACATTCGCAAGTGCTTCACGAATATCTACGTCGCTCGCATGTTCAATGCCTAAACCTTTGCCGTTTTTTGCAATTGTTTTTTCCTTTGCTAAAAATGCATGCTTTACACCTGGGACACGCTCTTCAATAATGGCACGAATTCTGCGGCCTGGGTAATCAGGATCTGTAAAGACAATGACCCCTCTCTTTTTTTGGGCATGGGCAATTCGGCGAAGCGCCTCTTCAGAAATTGCTGATCCATTTGTTTCAATTGTATCGGCACCCGTCGCTCGTTTAATGGCTGTTGTGTCGTCTTTTCCCTCTACAACGATAATCTCTTGTATATCCAAGAAACGTTCCTCATTTCTAACTTAGTCTTTCGCTATTTTACCATAATTAGCGGCTGCTTACTTCGCTTATGATTCCTCTCGTGAATCACCGGGAACACTTGGTAAATTAAAAAAAGCTTTCTCGCCATCAGTCAATGAGCGAGAAAGCAATCATACATTTTGGAATAACCCCTTCTTCGCGAAACAACACACGAAAATGGATTAGTTTAATACTTTCATACGAACTTTTTTTCGTCCCCAGCTATTTGCTTGAGACTTGGATTGTACTAAAATATCGATTTTATTTCCTTTAATTGCACCACCAGTATCTCCAGCTACAGCATAACCATAACCTTCAACCCAAACTTTTGAACCTAATGGCACAATACGTGGATCAACCGCAACAATTTTTAAATTCGGATTTTCGCGCAAGTTAATACCTGCCGCTGAAACCCCTGAACATCCTGCACAATAAGGTGTATAAGCAGTAGCCTCTACATAAAATTCTTTACCATCTATTGGCTCACCCGAACGAGACACACTCGCTGTGACCACTTTTGTGCCTACTGCGACTACTTTTGTCTTCGCTGCGTCTATAACCTTTTCAGATGCTACTTGTTTTGATATGGTTTTCCCGTTTTCTTTGACGATATTATACGTACGTTCAACCTTACCATTTTTACCTTCTGTTACTACTTTCTCTTTACCCTTCAACAATGAAGAATCATTTTTCTTTTCAACTGCGAAATCTATTGATTCCTCCACTACATCGGTAACCTTTTCTACGCGAACAACTGCGATTTTTTCATTTGGAGTGATAACATTCTCCAAACCTTTATCTACACGATCGAATTCATTTAACTGGATTCCTTGTTGTTTTAAAAAGTTAGCGACCGTAGTCGAAGTGGACCATACTTGTCTCTTTTCTAACCCATCGACAAGCGTTAACTGAAACGCCTTTTGAATATCGATTTTGTTATCTGCTCCTACTTCTGTATCTAAGCTTTGCGATATGAAATCTTGCTCTTTTACTTCGATATTTGCTTCTTCCAAAATGTTCTTCACTACTTTTTCAGTTGTCCAAACGATTGACTGATTTCCGTCAACTGAAATGACTAATTCTTTTGCCTGTTCCCATTCTATTGACATTCCACTGTCAATTTTGGTACTCAGTGAGGGTATTACTTTATCGTGCTCTAATATATCTATATTTTCTGCTTCTAAAAGCTCGGCAACTGTAACTGCATGTGTGTAGATTTCGGTGGTTTCACCATCTACAGTTAATGCAACTGGGGTTTTCGTTCCTTGATACAGAACGAATGCTATTACGAATACAAACAGGGCAATTGAAAGAATCCTTACTCCTGTTTGCTTACTCCTCAATGATCCTAAGAACTGGCTTTTCATGGAATGATTTGACATGAAAATAACGCCTCCTTAATACAAAGTTGGATTATACGGGCTAGTTTTCATGCTGTCAATAGATACGATTTTCTAATGAAATCGTTCACTTTACTGAAACTAGTGCTACAACTAGTATTGGAGGCAATTTTTAATACTAAACATTTATTTTTAAATTGAGATATAATTTTTGTCGAAATGACTCATTTCAACACGAAACCTTAGTTCAATCGATAGATTTCTGATGTTGAAATACGTACTTTTTTGTCCTTCAACAATTCACTTAAGTATATTAGTCAATTTTAAAAAAGCGTTTTGCATTTTCCGTCGTTTTTTTAGCGACTTCCTCTACTGATAACTCTTTTAATCGGGCGATTTCCTCAGCCACCAATGGAACATATGAAGGTTCATTGCGTTTTCCACGGTATGGATGCGGTGTTAAATACGGTGCATCTGTTTCGATTAATAAGTACTGTAATGGAATTTCAGTTGCTACTTCTTTTGGTTGACGGGCATTTTTAAATGTTACTGGGCCTCCAAGACCGATCATAAAGTTCATTTTGATACATTCATTTGCTGTTTCTACACTTCCACTGAAGCTATGCATAATTCCACCAACGGATGCTGCATTTTCTTCTTGTAAAATGCGCACCACATCTGCTGTTGCTTCTCGATTATGAATGATAATGGGTAACTCTAATTTTTGCGCTAAGTGAATCTGTTTTCGGAACCAATATTCTTGAATTTCTTTTGGTGATTTGTCCCAATAATAATCCAGTCCTGTCTCGCCAATACCTACGACTTTCGGATGCTTTGCGAGCGCTTCAATCCAGTGCAATTCCTCCTCTGTACAGTCGATTGCATCTACTGGGTGCCACCCAATAACTGCGTATAAAAAATCGTAGTCTTCAATTAACTTCATCGCACGTTCGATTGTCTTACGATCAAAACCGATGACAACCATTTTTTCTACATTTGCTGCTAGTGCACGATCAATCACCTCTTGTAAATCTTCATCGTATTGATCTGCATTTAGGTGGACATGTGTGTCAATATATGTGCTCATTGCCAATTCTCCCATCATGTATTGTATGTGTACAAATAAGTTTAAATTTACCTTAATTATTAAATTCCTATTACAATAATTATTCATTTTGTCATTATATTTATATAACATTCGAAATAAGGGCATAAAAACCTATATATCAACCTTTTTATAACAATTTAATGTTATATTAATATATCTTAATTCAGCCAATTCCTTACTAAATAGTGAAAAGTCTGCCGAACAGCTTTCGTTCAACAGACTTCTTTCATTTATTTTACTTGTGCACCATTTGTAAGTTTTGGATCTACTGTAGCGAGTGTTAGTACCCCATCGTGAGAGCCAGCTAAAATCATCCCTTGAGATAATTCACCGCGCAGCGTCACCGGTTTTAAATTAGCCACTACAATTACCTTTTTACCGATCAATTCCTCAGGTTTATAATGCTCAGCAATGCCTGATACGACTTGACGTTGCTCATATCCTAAGTCAACTTGGAGCTTCAATAATTTCTTCGCTTTTGCTACCGGTTCACATGCTGTTACTGTTGCAACACGTAAATCAACTTTCATGAAATCATCGATTGTAATTTCCTCCGTTTGTGGTGCTTCTACTGCCGCCACTTCTTCTTGAGATGTTTTTACAGATGCTTTCATTTGTTCGCGAATATAAGATACTTCCACATCCACTTCTAAACGTGGGAAAATAGGAGTTCCTTTTTCTACCACTTTAATGTTTTGCGGAATAGTATTGCCAAATGTTACAATTGTGTCCCATTCTAACAGTTTTTCGTCAAATCCTAATTGCTCCATAATTTGCTTTGGCGCAGTTGTCATAAATGGTTGTAATAATACCGCAATATGACGTAGGCTTTCTGCTAAGTTGTACATTACTGCAGCTAATTTTGGCTTGTCTGCTTCATCCTTCGCTAACACCCATGGAGACGTTTCATCGATGTATTTATTCGTACGTGAAATAAGCGACCAAAGCTCACTTAATACAATGCTAAATTGCATCTTTTCCATACTTTCTTCATATTTAATACGAACATTTTCTGCATGTGCTTTTAATGTCGCATCAAATTCCGTTGCTTGTAAGTTTTCTGTTGGGATTACACCATCAAAATACTTATTCATCATTGAGACAGTACGGTTTAAAAGATTCCCTAAATCATTCGCTAAATCGAAATTTGTACGCTCCACAAATGATTCTGGTGCAAATACGCCATCTTGTCCAAAAGGTAGCTCGCGTAATAAGAAATAGCGTGTTGCATCTAAGCCATAACGTTCAATTAACATTTCTGGATACACAACATTCCCTTTAGATTTTGACATTTTACCGTCTTTCATCATAATAAATCCATGTGCAAAGACCTTTTTCGGTAATGGTAAATCTAATGCCATTAAGAAAATCGGCCAATAAATCGTGTGGAAGCGCACAATATCTTTCCCCACTACATGTACGTCTGCCGGCCAATACTTATTAAAGAGCTCTTCATTGTCAGAGCCGTAACCAAGTGACGTAATATAGTTTGTTAATGCATCTACCCATACATAAATAACGTGCTTTGGATCTCCAGGTACTTTAATTCCCCAATCAAATGATGTACGAGAAACCGACAAATCTTCGAGACCTGGTTTAATGAAGTTATTAATCATCTCATTTTTGCGAGATTCCGGTTCAATAAATTCTACATTGTTCTCGTAATATTCTAGTAATCGATCTGCATATTTCTTCATATTAAAGAAGTAAGACTCTTCTTTAACCTTTTGAACACCGCGATTACAGTCTGGACATTTCCCGTCTACTAATTGGGATTCAGTATAATAAGATTCACATGGTACACAATATAAACCTTCATATTCACCTTTATAAATATCACCATTGTCTAGGAATTTCTTGAAAATCTTTTCCACCGAATTTTTATGGCGCTCTTGTGTCGTTTGAAGAAAGTCATCATACGTAATATCCATCGTAGACCAAAGTTTTTTAGCTACATCTGCAATTTCATTAACATAATCTTGTGGATGCATATTTGCTTCTTGTGCTTTTTCTTGGATTTTTTGACCATGTTCATCCATGCCTGTTAAAAATCGTACATCAAATCCTTTTAATCGCTTGTAGCGTGCAATCGCATCAGACGCAACCGTTGTATACGCTGTACCGATATGGAATTTCCCACTCGGATAATAAATCGGGGTTGTTATATAAAATGTTTGTTTTTCACTCACGGCAATTGCCTCCATTTGCTTTACTGTATCCTCTTTATTCTAACGAAGTACGAAATTTGTTTCAATCAAAGTTTATTACAATTCATTATTACCGAGAAATAATAACAATAATCTGGTAAATTGTTAGAACCTTTCAACTATTTTAAATTGTTTTTATTAATAATCCTTAATAAAATTAATTAAAAACAAAAATATAACAGAAATTTTTCTATAAATTTTAATTCGGGAATGCTAATTTATTGACGGTTATGGTATTAATTGTTATGATTTTAACTAGACAAGGAATCAATGTCGAATTTTGACGAAAAATAATAACTATTATTAATAGGAGGAAATATTGATATGAAATCAACAGGTATCGTTCGTAAAGTCGATGAATTAGGACGTGTAGTAATTCCAATCGAATTACGTCGCACATTAGGCATTGCAGAAAAAGATGCATTAGAAATTTACGTTGATGACGATAAAATTATTCTAAAAAAATATATGCCTAACATGACTTGTGCTGTAACGGGTGAAGTTTCAGACGACAATATGCGCTTAGTTGGCGGCAAGCTTATTTTAAGTGCTGAAGGCGCAGAAATGTTAGTAAAAGAGATCCAATCAAATATTAAATAATAAGCGTCACTTAACGAAAGGGATATCTCAACTATTGGGATATTCCCTTTTTGCCTTTATTATGGACAATGAAACTGCTTCTTATTAGTATACGCTTTGCTCTACTATCTTTTACATAAAAAAACTGTGAAGAGCAATTTCCTCTTCACAGTTTTTATTATTGATGATATGCCTGATACACTTCTCGCTTCGGTAAATTACGTAATTTCGCAACTTCCTTAATCGCTTCTTTAGAAGATATTTGACTTTCCTCTATTAAATACTCCACATGCTGTTCCAGAGTGAAGTCTGTCCAATATACGTCTTCTTCTTCAATCATTTCATTTGATGGATTTCCCTCTAATACAATACAAAACTCCCCTCGAATTTCATTTTGTTGCGACCAATCAATCGCTTCTGTTACTGTCCCGCGTAAAAATTCCTCAAACTTCTTCGTTAATTCACGGGCTAATGTAATTTTTCGGTCCCCTAGTACAAGCTCCAAATCCTTCAACGTCTCTTTCAATCGATGCGGTGCTTCATAAAATACTAATGTTTCTTGGCGTTTCGCTAAAATTTCCAATTGTGCACGACGATCCTTTTTATTCCGTTTTAAAAATCCAAAGAAATAAAATGGTTGTGGTGTTAGTCCAGATGCGATTAAGGCCGTTAATGCCGCATTAGCACCTGGAATTGGCACGACCGCAAAGTCTTCCTCAATCGCTTTTACGACAATATCTGCCCCCGGATCCGAAATACATGGTAAACCCGCATCACTTACGAGCGCGATTGATTTCCCTTCTCGTAAATACGCTAGTAATTTCTCACCGCCTACTTCTATATTATGTTCGTGATAACTAATTAATGGTGTTTGAATATCGAAGTAATTGCAAAGTTTCTTCGTATTACGCGTATCCTCTGCCGCAATGACATCTACTTCTTTTAAAATACGCAGCGCACGTACTGTCATATCCTCTAAGTTGCCAATCGGTGTTGCGACTAAATATAAGCAACTACCTTGCTCGTGCTGACTACTCTTCTGTGATTTCATCTGTAGATCTCCTCATATACTCTATTTTTTTTAAGCGTGGCAATTGCTTAAATGCATATTCTGCACGCATTGCTTCTTGTTTTGTCTCAAATAGCTCATAATAAATGCACTTTACAGGACCGCGAGCCCTTGTATATTTTGCCCCTTTTCCTGTATTATGCACAGTAATGCGTTTTTCCAAATTATTCGTATAACCTGCATAATAGCTTGTATCTCGACATTCTAAAACATAAAAGTAATGCTTATTTTCCTTCTCCATAAAGCAGTGCCCTCACTTCTGCTGTGTATTTATTATTATCCTCATACACATAAAGTGGCGGTAAAACTTTCAAATCTGGCTTGCCGTCTTTAATCGCTTCAATTAATAATGTGTTGGCCTCTTTTCCCCGCTTTGGATAAACAAATTGAATACGCTTTGGCTCTAGGCGATTTGCGCGCATTGCCTCTACAATATCAAGTAATCGACCTGGCCGATGAACGAATGCCGCTTTTCCACCTTGTTTTAGTAAACGACTTGCTGATTCAACAGCTTCATCCAACGTTAAATAAAGTTCATGTCGTGCAATTGCATAATGTTCACTGACATTTTTTTCACTGAGCTCATGTGCTAAAAAATACGGTGGGTTGCATGTGACCACATCATATTGTTCAACACCTAACGTCGCTGGTGCTTCTTTCACATCACCTAATTGCATGTTAATTTGATGCTGTAATTCATTATATTGAATGCTGCGCATCGCCATATCATACAGTCTCGGCTGTAATTCAACGCCTGTTATTTCAGCCTTTGTTCGAGCACTTAAAAATAATGGAATAACACCATTTCCCGAACATAAATCAACAATTTTCCCTTTACTTTTTGGGACTTGGACAAAACGTGATAATAATACGGCATCTAATGAAAATGAAAAGACGGATGGACTTTGAATAATCCGTAATTCCTCAGCTAATAAATAATCTAATCGTTCGTCATCCTTTAACCATTGTTCCACAACTATTCCTCCGTTTAATTCCTATATGAAGGATAAACAAAAGACTGATATCTACAATTGCAGATTCAGCCTTTACGTTTAACCATTTTGTTTATTTAAAAATGATAGACAGAACAAACAATCTTCACCTTTACGCGAGCTACCGAAATGCACATGACATACATGGAAACCTTCATGATAAAGACGTGCTAAATTATCATAACCTTCCCCAATATCAATTGCTTCTTTTTTGAGCTCTTCTGTTTTTTGAACGGTACCAGCTTCATTTGCCAACAGTTCCTCTAAACGTGTTCGAAGGTGAAGGTTTTCTGTTTGAAGCGTCTGATGCTCCTCCATCATATGGGCAACAAATTGCTTAAGCGCATTAAATTGTTGCTGCATTGATTCAAGCTGTTGTTCGAACTCCATAACAGTATCTAAAAAATTACGGTCCTTCACTCAAACCACCCCATTAATCTCTATCTATATAAGATTCTTTTCACATTGTAACAATTCATCCAATGTATACTCAACCATACGCTCTTGCTTCGCTAAATATACTTGAACTAAACGCTCTAAAATATTTATTCCAATTACTTTTCCTTCGCCATCAGGTGTCATTGTTTTTTCTCCGATGTCTGGCATGCCTTCTTTTGCCATCTCATAATCCTCATTTTCATATTTCAAGCAGCACATTAAACGGCCACATAAACCTGAAATTTTTGTTGGATTTAGCGATAAATTTTGATCCTTCGCCATTTTAATCGACACAGGGTCAAAATCCCCCAAAAATGTCGAACAGCAAAGCATTCTTCCACATGGACCAATACCACCAAGTAACTTCGCTTCATCACGTACACCAATTTGACGAAGCTCGATGCGCGTACGGAAAATCGATGCCAAGTCTTTAACAAGCTCTCGGAAATCAACACGTCCTTCTGCTGTGAAATAAAAAATAATTTTATTGCGATCAAATGTATATTCTACATCGACAAGCTTCATTTCTAGCTCGTGTTCTGTAATTTTTATATTGGCTAATTCAAAAGCTCTTTTCGATTCGATTGAATTTTCCTCAACTTGTATACGATCACGATCGTCTGCTGGGCGTACAACTTGTTTTAATGGTAAAACAACGTCATTTTCGCCTACTTGACGCATCGGTACAACTACCTTACCATACTCAATACCGCGAGCAGTTTCTACTATGACATATTCTCCAACTTCTAGAATATATGCTGCTGGATCAAAATAATATATTTTACCCGCCTTTTTAAAGCGAACTCCGACTACATTATACAAATGTATACCCCTCCTGAAGATTCAGCATTAGCTGCTCCATCAATAGCGTGCGATTCATATTGCGATTTAACGCTGCACGCGCATGTAACACAGATTGCATTTGAAGCGATAATCGTTCATATGTCATATGCAATGCCATGTCATTGAAACGTTGATACATATCAGGATATGTACAAGTTGCCTGTTGATTTGCTTTAATCGCTACCATATCACGATACGCAAATAATAACAAATCGAGTGCCTGCTCCATCTCTTCTTTTTCTTTAAATAATGGTAGCCACTCGTCATGAACTAATAATAACGCTTCATGAACATTTTGATGAACCGTTTCTATTGATTTTAACACTGTTTTTCGCGCAAGTACAAATTGCTCGTCATTTGCTAACGCATAAGCTGTATCGAACTCATTCGTTAACATACTAACAGTTGCTGCCATTGAATTGGTTATTCCTTGTTCTATTAAAGCTTGGACAAGCGTTGGCCTAGGTGCCTTTGCAAATTTAACGTGCTGACAACGTGAACGAATTGTTGGCAATATCCCTTGAATTTGCTCCGTTAATAATAATGCAACAACATGTCCCTCTGGCTCTTCTAAAAACTTTAACAACATATTGGCCGATGACACATTTAATCGATCAGCGTGATGAATGACATAAATCTTTTTGCCTTCCTCTACACCTGTCATTTTCATTTCGGCAATTAAATCCCGCACTTGGTCAATTTTAATAAATTGTCCTTCTGGCTCTATTTGTTGAATATTCGGATGATTCCCCGAATCTACGCGTCTGCAATTTCGACATGTTTCACATGGAACATTTTTTGTCATATTTTCGCATAGGAGAAGTTTTATAAAAAACGACACGATATCACGTTTACCTGTTCCTTTTTCACCATCAAAAATATAGGCATGTGCCAAACGATCCTTTTCTACAATCGCTTGAAGCTGCTTCATTACTACGGGCTGTAATGTTGTTAGCTCTTCTATTGTTCGTTTCATTGTCTTCACCTTTTCATTCATTGCCTATTTATTATTAACAATAAAGATGCTCGCTTCATTGATGTTGATAAGGATGGTATCAACTTCAATAGCATTGTGTAATCTCTTTAAAGTTATACTAGAAAAAATCCCGTGTCTAGTGCGCGACAAAGACACGGGGATACTTTACATATAAAGATTAATTAAGAGACCTTTGATTTCGCCAATTTTCGCTAATAACTCAATAGACTCTTTTTCTTCATTTAATATATCTTCAGCTAACTCAACAAGTCGTTCATCGACTGTTTCAACAATCTTTAAACGTCTCCCCTCACCAAAACGATTCCATGTATGAGATTGTTTCATCTCTAAACCATAATCAACCGCTTCTTGTAAAAAGCGCTTCACTAGCATTTTAAAACGTGCGAGTTCTCTTAAATTACGTGAACGTGCGACACGGTTACCTGCTGCTGAAATATCACCTAGAAGTCTTGTTAGTTGTTCTGATTGCATTTTAGATCCTTGTTTCAAAACCATATCACCAAAACGATTATTGCCTTGGTTTGTTGGACGTAAATCATTGCGATTTGTATTCATACCAAGCCGCATATCTTGATTTATTTTCATTTATTTGCCGCCTCCACTAGAATCAATTACGCCTCGGTGTAATTGTGTCCAGATTTTTTTTGAGCTTGGGGCCACAGGACGTGGGTCAGTCAGCCATTGTCACACGATGTGACGCCCTTAGGCTGACTTCCTTCTCTTTAAAAAATCTGTGACATCCGCCGGGGCTTAACTTGATTCAGTGGGGGTTGAACCCCTACTGAATCAAGTTAAAAATGGTGGAATTGATCAATTGGTAAGACAAAGACAATTGCTCCGCCAACTTCAACTTCCACAGGGTACGGAATATAGGAGTCTGCGTTTCCACCCATTGGAGAAACTGGCGCTACCATTTGTTCGCGTGATCTACAGTTTTCACGAATAATATCCAATAACTTTGGAATTAACGAATCATCTGTACCAATTAAAAATGTTGTATTACCCGAACGTAAAAACCCACCTGTACTTGCTAATTTCGTCGCACGAAAGTTATTCTTCGTCAAAGCATTTGATAATCGGTTACTATCTTGATCTTGCACAACTGCCACTACTAACTTCATCCGTACTCACCCCTTCATTGAATTGGTGCTTCTATTATATCATAAATAGAAGGTCCACTTCATTTACTTTTACCCTAATATTGGATTTAAAATCCCCCATACCTCTTCAATAACATCCTCCAGCGGCTGATCTGCATTAATGATACGGAACCTTTTTGGGTAGCGTTTCATTGCTTCTTGATAGCCTTCATATACCTTTTGATGGAACGCTAACCCCTCAACATCTAAGCGATTAATTTCATCCGTACGATTGGCATGAATGCGTGCTAACCCCTTTTCAGGCGCGATATCAAAATAAATTGTGATGTCTGGGAGCCTTTGACCAATTGCAAATTGATTAATTGATAATACTTCATCTACACCAATTCCTCTTGCGTGACCTTGGTAAGCAAGTGAAGAATCAATAAATCGATCACATAATACATGCTGTCCTTGCTCGAGTGCTGGTACAATCTTTTCATAAAAATGCTGCGCTCTTGCCGCTGCATAAAGTAATGCCTCTGTACGCTCATTCATCATTGTATGTTCAGGATTTAAAATGATGGAGCGGATTTTCTCTGCAATTTCAATACCACCCGGTTCACGTGTTAGCAGGATGTTCATTCGGTTTTTCTGTAAACGTTCTCCAATTGATTTCAATACCGATGTTTTCCCTGCACCATCTGGACCTTCAAATGTTATAAATAAGTTCCCTTGCATGTTTATATTCTCCCTTTTCTCATTTTATGACATAAATCATTTTTTCATGTAAACGATGCTCTCCTTGAAAGGCAGCACCCACTGCTAATAATTCCTCTAATTGATTCAACTTCGCAGCAGTAATTTTCTCACCTGGAATAAATAATGGAATGCCTGGTGGATATGGAATTAACGTTGCCGCAGCAATACGCCCCATCGCTTTCACATAAGGTACCCATTCTTTTTCAGCATGTTCAATTTGGACAAAACTTAATTCAGGTTTTGTCACCGCAGACATTTCAAATTTTGATTGATTTAATTGTATTGCATGGCCTTGTGACTTTTTCAAATGAATTAATGCTTCTTTCATTTGAATTCTCAAATCAGCCAGTAGATATGCGTCTCCATGTTTTAATAAAGGTAAAATTAAAAGAATTTGATTAGCATCTGCTAATTCGACAAATATTTTCCTTTTCTCCAATGCCACTTTCAATTCAAAACCTGTATATCCTGGTGCTCGTACAATTAGTTTTAACAAATCATCTACTTCAACAACTTCAAGCCCCGTTAAAGTTCGTAACGATTCAATTAATTGATTGCGTTTCTCCATTAAGTAAACAAAGTCTTTTTCTGAATAACTCATCACATACTGTCTCGCATCATCTAATGACGCCAATAATAAATAAGAGGGACTACTTGATTGAAGCATTCTTAAATAATGATTTATTTTTTGTACGTCCACCCTTGTCGACTTAATATGTAAAAAAGAAGCCATCGTCATAGCTGGCAATGTTTTATGTGCAGATTGTACAACTACATCGGCCCCTAAATCTAATGCTGAAGCAGGTAATTGATTACTGACAGTCAGATGGGCACCATGCGCCTCATCTACAAGTACAGGGATTCCCTTTTCGTGGCAATATGAAATTTGTTTTTCTATATCTTTTGCTGTAATACCATAATAAGTAGGATAAGTTAAAACTACTGCTTTTGCTTCTGGATATGAATTAATTGCTTGTTCTAATTGTTCTAGTTGAACACTGCCCGCAGTTTGACTTTGTTCGTGCCATCTCGGGGCAATATAGACAGGATCGACTCCTACTAACTCTAATGCGTGGAAAACCGATTTATGCGCATTTCTTTGAACGATTATCGTATCTCCTTGCTGACAGGTCGCATAAATCATCGCTAAATTGCCGACTGTTGAACCATTTACTAAAAAGAAACTTTTATTTGCTCCATAAGTTTGAGCTAATAATTGCTCTGCTTCTAGTATAGCTTCTTCCGGGTTATGAAAATCATCTAAACCTGTTAATTCTGTGACATCATATATTAGTGCGTTTTTTATTTCGAGCGGTAAATTTGAGTGGCTTCCATTCTTGTGTCCTGGTACATGTAGTGATAGTGGTTTTTCTTTTATAAATTTTTGTAAAGCCTCCACAATCGGCCTTTCTCTTTTCATCATTTCACCCCATTAAAGTTTATCTTTCTTCCTATTATAATGTCGTCTGTAAAATCCGACAAACCTTGTACATCGTTTAACTAATTGGATTTATTTCACTTTTAATTTTCCTTAACAACAAAAAACCCACTGATTTCTCAGTGGGTTTTAATTTGCGAAGCGATGTCCTACTCTCACAGGGGGAAGCCCCCAACTACCATCGGCGCTAAAGAGCTTAACTTCCGTGTTCGGTATGGGAACGGGTGTGACCTCTTTGCCATCATCACTTCACTATTACGACCTTCAATACACATCGCATTACTGCGTCAGCTGCATTCACTCAGTCAGTCACGTACTTGAGTACGCTCCTTCGTTCGTTCAATTGCTTCCTTGTACTACTTGTGTCTTGAAGCTCTCATGTTAGAAAGATTATTCTTTCAAAACTGGATAAACGTTTCATTGAAATTGTGCAATAAATTGTGGTTAAGTCCTCGACCGATTAGTATTCGTCAGCTCCATATGTCGCCACACTTCCACCTCGAACCTATCTACCTGATCGTCTTTCAGGGGTCTTACTTACTTGCGTAATGGGAAATCTCATCTTGAGGGGGGCTTCATGCTTAGATGCTTTCAGCACTTATCCCGTCCACACATAGCTACCCAGCGATGCTCTTGGCAGAACAACTGGTACACCAGCGGTGTGTCCATCCCGGTCCTCTCGTACTAAGGACAGCTCCTCTCAAATTTCCTACGCCCACGACGGATAGGGACCGAACTGTCTCACGACGTTCTGAACCCAGCTCGCGTACCGCTTTAATGGGCGAACAGCCCAACCCTTGGGACCGACTACAGCCCCAGGATGCGATGAGCCGACATCGAGGTGCCAAACCTCCCCGTCGATGTGGACTCTTGGGGGAGATAAGCCTGTTATCCCCGGGGTAGCTTTTATCCGTTGAGCGATGGCCCTTCCATGCGGAACCACCGGATCACTAAGCCCGTCTTTCGACCCTGCTCGACTTGTAGGTCTCGCAGTCAAGCTCCCTTATGCCTTTACACTCTACGAATGATTTCCAACCATTCTGAGGGAACCTTTGGGCGCCTCCGTTACTCTTTAGGAGGCGACCGCCCCAGTCAAACTGTCCGCCTGACACTGTCTCCTACCCCGCTAAGGGGCATGGGTTAGAAGTTCAATACAACCAGGGTAGTATCCCACTGACGCCTCCTTCGAAGCTGGCGCTCCGAGATCTCTGGCTCCTACCTATCCTGTACAAGTTGTACCAAAATTCAATATCAGGCTACAGTAAAGCTCCACGGGGTCTTTCCGTCCTGTCGCGGGTAACCTGCATCTTCACAGGTACTATAATTTCACCGAGTCTCTCGTTGAGACAGTGCCCAGATCGTTACGCCTTTCGTGCGGGTCGGAACTTACCCGACAAGGAATTTCGCTACCTTAGGACCGTTATAGTTACGGCCGCCGTTTACTGGGGCTTCAATTCGTAGCTTCGCTTGCGCTAACCACTCCTCTTAACCTTCCAGCACCGGGCAGGCGTCAGCCCCTATACTTCACCTTACGGTTTTGCAGAGACCTGTGTTTTTGCTAAACAGTCGCCTGGGCCTATTCACTGCGGCTCTCATGCGCTTGCACGCTCAAGAGCACCCCTTCTCCCGAAGTTACGGGGTCATTTTGCCGAGTTCCTTAACGAGAGTTCTCTCGCACACCTTAGGATTCTCTCCTCGACTACCTGTGTCGGTTTGCGGTACGGGCACCTCTCACCTCGATAGAGGCTTTTCTTGGCAGTGTGAAATCAGGAACTTCGTCCATACGGACTCGTCATCACAGCTCAACGTATTAGTGTGCGGATTTGCCTACACACACGCCTTACTGCTTGAACAGAGACAACCAACGCTCTGCTTACCCTATCCTACTGCGTCCCCCCATTTCTCAAACGGTGAGGAGGTGGTACAGGAATATCAACCTGTTGTCCATCGCCTACGCCTATCGGCCTCGGCTTAGGTCCCGACTAACCCTGAGCGGACGAGCCTTCCTCAGGAAACCTTAGTCATACGGTGGACGGGATTCTCACCCGTCTTTCGCTACTCATACCGGCATTCTCACTTCTAAGCGCTCCACCAGTCCTTCCGGTCTGACTTCAACGCCCTTAGAACGCTCTCCTACCACGCATCCATACGGATGCATCCACAGCTTCGGTGAATCGTTTAGCCCCGATAAATTTTCGGCGCAGCGTCACTCGACCAGTGAGCTATTACGCACTCTTTAAATGATGGCTGCTTCTGAGCCAACATCCTGGTTGTCTAAGCAACGCCACATCCTTTTCCACTTAACGATTACTTTGGGACCTTAGCTGGTGGTCTGGGCTGTTTCCCTCTTGACTACGGATCTTATCACTCGCAGTCTGACTCCCGTGTATAAATATCTGGCATTCGGAGTTTGTCTGAATTCGGTAAAGCGAGATGCCCCCCTAGTCCAAACAGTGCTCTACCTCCAGTATTCTCAATCACGAGGCTAGCCCTAAAGCTATTTCGGAGAGAACCAGCTATCTCCAGGTTCGATTGGAATTTCTCCGCTACCCACACCTCATCCCCGCACTTTTCAACGTACGTGGGTTCGGGCCTCCAGTAAGTGTTACCTCACCTTCACCCTGGACATGGGTAGATCACCTGGTTTCGGGTCTACGACCACGTACTAATTCGCCCTATTCAGACTCGCTTTCGCTGCGGCTCCGTCTCATCAACTTAACCTCGCACGTAATCGTAACTCGCCGGTTCATTCTACAAAAGGCACGCTATCACCCATTAACGGGCTCTAACTACTTGTAGGCACACGGTTTCAGGATCTATTTCACTCCCCTTCCGGGGTGCTTTTCACCTTTCCCTCACGGTACTGGTTCACTATCGGTCACTAGGTAGTATTTAGCCTTGGGAGATGGTCCTCCCAGATTCCGACGGAATTTCACGTGTTCCGCCGTACTCAGGATACATTCAAGAGGGAATGAGGTTTCACTTACAGGGCTTTTACCTTCTATGGCGGGCCTTTCCAAGCCGCTTCAACTATCTCATTCTTTTGTAACTCCGTATAGAATGTCCTACAACCCCAAAGAGCAAGCTCTTTGGTTTGGGCTCTTCCCGTTTCGCTCGCCGCTACTCAGGGAATCGAATTTTCTTTCTGTTCCTGCAGGTACTTAGATGTTTCAGTTCTCTGCGTCTGTCCTCAACACGCTATGTATTCACGTGAAGATACTATGCGATTAAACATAGTGGGTTCCCCCATTCGGAAATCTCTGGATCAAAGCTTACTTACAGCTCCCCAAAGCATATCGGTGTTAGTGCCGTCCTTCATCGACTCCTAGTGCCAAGGCATCCACCGTGCGCCCTTATTAACTTAACCTACAGCTTCCAATACACGGCGTATTTCGTCGTCAGCTACTTTCGTTCTGTCAGTCACGTACATAGGTACGCTCCTTCCTTCACTCCATTGCTTCCTAGAACTACTTGTGTCTTGAAACCTTTAATTAGTTACTACTTATCCTATAAAAGATAAGATTTAAGAACTTGCACGATCAATTTCTTGATCATTTGTTTGTTTATTGCTTTCAATGTCGTTTTATCCAGTTTTCAAAGAACAAAGCAGCTGACTTCAATCACATCGTGAATGACTTCGCTGTTTTTGCTACATGAAGCTTTGCGACGTAAGCGCTAGCGTCAGGAGCAAGTATATATGAAGTGTTTCATCAAAAAGATGAACCTTCAAAACTGAACAGCAAACGTTAATGTTTCATTCCCGAAGGAATGATTCCGAAAATATCCTTAGAAAGGAGGTGATCCAGCCGCACCTTCCGATACGGCTACCTTGTTACGACTTCACCCCAATCATCTATCCCACCTTCGGCGGCTGGCTCCATAAAGGTTACCCCACCGACTTCGGGTGTTACAAACTCTCGTGGTGTGACGGGCGGTGTGTACAAGGCCCGGGAACGTATTCACCGCGGCATGCTGATCCGCGATTACTAGCGATTCCGGCTTCATGTAGGCGAGTTGCAGCCTACAATCCGAACTGAGAACGGTTTTATCGGATTAGCTCCCCCTCGCGGGTTGGCAACCGTTTGTACCGTCCATTGTAGCACGTGTGTAGCCCAGGTCATAAGGGGCATGATGATTTGACGTCATCCCCACCTTCCTCCGGTTTGTCACCGGCAGTCTCCTTAGAGTGCCCAACTAAATGATGGCAACTAAGAATAAGGGTTGCGCTCGTTGCGGGACTTAACCCAACATCTCACGACACGAGCTGACGACAACCATGCACCACCTGTCACCGTTGTCCCCGAAGGGAAAACTGTATCTCTACAGTGGTCAATGGGATGTCAAGACCTGGTAAGGTTCTTCGCGTTGCTTCGAATTAAACCACATGCTCCACCGCTTGTGCGGGCCCCCGTCAATTCCTTTGAGTTTCAGTCTTGCGACCGTACTCCCCAGGCGGAGTGCTTAATGCGTTAGCTGCAGCACTGAGGGGCGGAAACCCCCCAACACTTAGCACTCATCGTTTACGGCGTGGACTACCAGGGTATCTAATCCTGTTTGCTCCCCACGCTTTCGCGCCTCAGTGTCAGTTACAGACCAGATAGTCGCCTTCGCCACTGGTGTTCCTCCAAATCTCTACGCATTTCACCGCTACACTTGGAATTCCACTATCCTCTTCTGCACTCAAGTTTCCCAGTTTCCAATGACCCTCCACGGTTGAGCCGTGGGCTTTCACATCAGACTTAAGAAACCACCTGCGCGCGCTTTACGCCCAATAATTCCGGACAACGCTTGCCACCTACGTATTACCGCGGCTGCTGGCACGTAGTTAGCCGTGGCTTTCTAACAAGGTACCGTCAAGGTAGCGCCAGTTACTACGCTACTTGTTCTTCCCTTGCAACAGAGTTTTACGAACCGAAATCCTTCTTCACTCACGCGGCGTTGCTCCATCAGACTTTCGTCCATTGTGGAAGATTCCCTACTGCTGCCTCCCGTAGGAGTCTGGGCCGTGTCTCAGTCCCAGTGTGGCCGATCACCCTCTCAGGTCGGCTACGCATCGTTGCCTTGGTGAGCCGTTACCTCACCAACTAGCTAATGCGCCGCGGGCCCATCCTGTAGTGACAGCGAGATGCCGTCTTTTAACATTCGAACATGAGTTCAAATGTGTTATTCGGTATTAGCCCCGGTTTCCCGGAGTTATCCCAATCTACAGGGTAGGTTACCCACGTGTTACTCACCCGTCCGCCGCTAACTTTCAAAGGTGCAAGCACCAATGAAAGTCCGCTCGACTTGCATGTATTAGGCACGCCGCCAGCGTTCGTCCTGAGCCAGGATCAAACTCTCCATAAAAGTTAGTTTGAAAGCTCATTTGCTTTGCTAGCGTATCAACATAAAGTTGATATCTATAATTTGTTTAAGTTCATCACTTAAACGTTTAAATCATTAACGTTTGCTTGTTCAGTTTTCAAGGTTCATGTCATTATCACTTTCAAAGTGACAACTTAAATTATCTTAACATAACATTCTATGTTGTGTCAACAACTTTTTTCAAAGTTTTTTTCACTGTCTTTCGAACAGCAACTTTTATATCTTACCATCTTGTTGATTTGTTGTCAACAATTCTTTTCGATATTCGTTGTTGTCCTTGCGACTTAAAATAATATACCACGATAATTTTAATTACGCAACCCTTTTATTTAAATTTATATGATTAATATTAATAACCCCATACAAAGTAACCCTGGGATGCCCAAAAGTGTAATCGTGACAACTGAGAAGGTATTGATTGGTAGGTGAAAGCCATATCGACTTAATACTATGTTCCCTACAAATAAAAGAACAATTACTACCGCTAGCTTAAACCAAAACATTGCAAAGTATTCAAATAGCGCACCAAATCGTTTGTTCTTCCTCACTAAAAATAAAAATAAGAGCAACAAACAGCCTAAAGCTATAATAATGTAACGCATCGCACCATCCTTTAAAGAACTTTAATGGTAACATATGCAGCTGTTGTCCCTCTTATTTCTACACTGGAGATATTCTCAATGATACACATTGTTTAATTTAATCCAACCGAGGTCCAAACCCCGGTTGAATTAAGTTAAAGTCCTCGGCGGATGTCATTGTTTTTTTAGAGGACCTTTTCGAGCAAGCTCATAAAAAAATACGGACGCAATTCCGCCGGGGCATAATTGACTCATTTAATTAAAACGCGTCGAATACGTGCTTCTTTATATAAATAATAATGAATGCTTTCTGCTCTTTTGCGCTCAGCAATAATATCTAGATTATAATCATCCATTAATTCTTCAAACACCTTCGCATTATGCAAATCATCTTTTGTCAATTTAATAGAAGAAACTAGTTTTTCATCAAACTCTTTCTTTAATTTTCCTTTGCGGGAAAATAGCATGACTAACCCCTCACTTTTATAGTTCGCGACGCCCTTCTAACGCCTTTGATAAAGTTACTTCATCTGCATATTCTAAATCGCCGCCTACCGGTAAACCATGTGCAATACGTGTTGTACGAATGCCTGATGGTTTAACGAGACGAGAAATATACATTGCCGTCGCTTCCCCTTCTATTGTAGGGTTCGTTGCTAATATTAGTTCTTGCACCCTTTCATCATGTAAGCGCGTTAGTAACGAGGCAACATTAATATCCTCTGGCCCTACACCGTCCATTGGGGAAATTGCTCCGTGTAAAACATGATACAACCCCTGGTAATCACGCATCTTTTCCATGGCAATGACATCTTTTGGATCTTGAACAACACAAATCATCGATACATCTCGTTGTTTATCCGAACAAATATGACACGGGTCAATATCCGTTATATGCCCACACTTCGAACAATACATTAAGTTTCGTTTTGCATCCACTAATGCCTTAGCAAAAGATAGAACGGTATCCTCCTTCATTGTTAAGACATGAAAAGCTAGACGTGCGGCTGTTTTCGGCCCAATTCCAGGTAATTTCATAAAACTATCAATTAACTTTGATATTGGTTCTGGATAATGCATTCATTCTTCCCCCTTTAAAAAGGCACACCTCGAATTAACTCGAGATGTGCTTCTACAAAAACGAACGATTCAATTAGAAAGGAAGGTTCATTCCTTGAGTGAATTTGCCCATTGTTGATGATGTTGTGTCTTCCACTTTTTTAAGTGCTTCATTTGTTGCCACAACGATTAAGTCTTGTAACATTTCGATATCTTCTGGATCTACTACTGATTCATCTAGAGCAACGTCTAATAATTGACGCTGACCGTTCATAACAACCTTTACCATACCGCCACCAGCAGTACCTTCGAATTGTTGTTCATTTAGAGCATCTTGTGCTTCCATCATTTCTTTTTGCATCTTTTGCATTTTCTTCATCATACCTTGCATATTACCCATACCACGCATAACTAAATTCCTCCTTATATTTCATTATCATTCTTCGACAACATCAACAAAATCTTTTCCAAATCGCTGTTCTGCTTCGACTATTATTGGATCTTGTGCTTCCACTAGTAGCGCTTCTTCTATAAAAGGTTGTTCTTCAAGTAAATGTGGTTGTTCAGATCCCTCATTTAAATTGGTTTCTTGTTTCTTTTGGTCTAAGCCATTTTCTTTTATAAAACTTTCTCGCAATTTGAGCCATGCTTGCTCTGGAATACATAGCACTTCATATTGAACGCCCGTCTCCATAGCAATTCCTTGTGTAAACAACGAAACAAGTGCTTTGTTGTCTGCTACCATTTGACAATGAATATCATACTTGAATTTTAACACAAAAGCATCCGAATTTGCCGCAACTGGCTCTGCATCAGCCAAAAGTGCTGCTTGGGATTTTTGCATTTGCGATAACGACATCGCCCAGGCAGCTTTAATCTTTTGAATGTCTGTCTTACTCGCCGTTTTCAAGACTTCCTTAATACGCCCGTTCGGAGGATTATATTGATTACCCACTGGTCGAACACGCTGTGGAGATGGGCCTTTTGCTTGTTGCGCTGGTGCCCCACCACTTTGCAATTGTTGTGATAATTGGCCAACGAGGTTTTCTAATGAACTTAATTTCCCCGCCAAAGCTGGATCTACTCCTGTTGTTACAGGCGCATTCCCTTTAAGTTGGGCCATTTTTAAAAGAGCTGTTTCTAAATAAATTTTCGTGTGATGTGAAAAACGCATTTCCTGTTGTGTTTTTGCTAAAATGTCAATAAACCCATACAGCGTGTCTGCCTCAAAATTTTGGGCTAATTCTACAAACTTTGGTTCACTTGAAATAAACTCCAACAACTCTTCTAACGTTCCATCCATTTGTAATAACAATAGATCACGGAAAAAAGTAATAAAGTCTTCCGCTAAACGTAGTGGCTCTTTCCCATCTGCGATTAAATTTTCAACAATACTCAACACGCGCGCGACATCTTTTTCTTTTAATAAACAAGCAATATCATAAAATGCATCTTGGCTAACCGACCCTGTCACAAGTAACACGTCTTCCAATTGAATGGATTCATTACTAAATGAAACAACTTGATCTAATAAGCTAAGTGCATCACGCATACCACCAGCTGCCGCTTGAGCGATTACTCTAAGCGCTTGCTCATCATAGTCCATTTGGATATCTTCAAGGACGATTTTCATTCGCTCGACAATATCTATAGAAGATAACCGTTTAAAATCAAATCGCTGACAACGCGAGATGATTGTTGCAGGAAGTTTATGTGGTTCTGTCGTCGCTAAAATAAATACCGCATGCTCAGGTGGTTCTTCCAATGTTTTTAATAAGGCATTAAACGCACTCGTAGAAAGCATATGCACTTCGTCAATAATATACACCTTAAAGCGTGCGTCCGCTGGTGCAAAACGAACCTTTTCGATAATATCTCGCATTTCCTCCACTCTTGAATTTGAAGCTGCATCAAACTCAATAACATCGGTATGCGATCCCTCTGTAATGCTTTTACATGTGGCACATTCATTACATGGCTCACTAGCAGGTGCGTTTTCACAATTTAACGCTTTTGCGAAAATTTTAGCTGTACTCGTCTTCCCGGTACCTCGAGGTCCTGAAAATAAATAAGCATGTGTTGTTTTATTCCCGAGGAGAGCATTTTGAAGGGTCCTTTTCACATGTGTTTGACCAGACATTTCACGGAATGATTGTGGTCGATAAACACGATAAAACGCTTGATATGTCAACCTTTCCCTCTCCTTTACCATTAAGATTTTATACTTTTTATTATAGCATATCCTTAACTGAAATATATTTCAAAATACGTCTAATTTATTTGATATAATAGTTACGATTTAATTATTTTCTACTAAAAAAACGCATTCATCTTTAATGATGAATGCGTTTGAATTGGCAATTTAATGCCGTGCACCTTTCTTCGACTGCCGCACATAAGCGTTACTTCTGTCGCTAGCTCAAGTTAGGCGACCCCGCGGCACATAAGTGATACCACTTAATGCTGCTTCCTTCCGGACCTGACATGGTTCATGGGTACTTATTGCGCAGGACCCAACCGTCAACACTGCGTGCAAAAGGCAGACCAAACAATACGGACAGCCTCAGAAAAGGAATTCAATCTTGCTAGAGCGGATTGCAAGTTACAGGGCACCGCTACCTCCCCATCTAGCACGGCACTACCTAGTATACTAAGCGCTTACTAAAAATGCAATAAGTTGCCTCTACAAATTTATAAAAATTATTATTGACTTAATTCTTTTTACATGATAAATTTATAAATGTCGAAAAAATGACATTACCAATTTGGAGGTATACCCAAGTTCGGCTGAAGGGATCGGTCTTGAAAACCGACAGGCGGGTAACACCGCGCGGGGGTTCGAATCCCTCTACCTCCTCCATTTTTAAATTCTACCGTTACTAGCTGTAACGGTTTTTTTATCTTATAGCACACAAAAACGCACTATATCTAAAAGATATAGTGCGTTTTTGTGTTTATATATGTTCTTTTCTTGTAAAATGAAATACTTAATATGTTTCAACAAAGGCGGTCTTTTCTTGGAAACAATACAGCCTCTTACAAAGATAATAAAGATTATTTTAATTATGGTCATTATTGCACTGCTAACTGCAATTGGTAGCGAAGTAAAAATTATGCCTTTTGACAATGCCCCCTTTCGATTTGGACTTGGCAGTATTATTTTCTTTTTTGCTCTGTTAATACGCCCTGTACCAATGCTAACAACAGGAATTATTACAGCAATTACCGTTATTACTTGGCGTACTGCATTTAATATGCTACAAAACGGGCAAGCTACCTTTCTTTCATTCATTGAATATATACCTGCAGGACTCTTTTATATTGTATTTGCTATATGTTTACGGTTTATCCCGTTTGAAAAGGTTAAAAAACATCCGTTCCTTTTAGGTTTATGCGGTATGTCCTTTGAAATCATCGCTAATACATCCGAGCATATTGCACAAGCTATCCTATATGCACCGCAGTTAAATACATCAAATTCCCTTTTACTATTTGGATTAGTTGGGTTATTACGAAGCTTTTTTGTTGTAGGTTTGTATAGTGCTATCACACTTTCCGAGCAAAAAAAGCAACTGCAACAATTAATGACCATCCAATCCGAATTGTTCGTGGAAGCGCTTTATATTAAAAAGTCGATGGATCAAGTCGAACAGTTAACTGCAAACAGCTATCAACTTTATAAAAAACTAAAAAAAATTGATTTGGATTTAGGGAAGGAAGCTTTATTAATCTCTCAGGAAATACATGAAGTAAAAAAAGATCATGAACGAATCTATGCTGGCTTAGCAAAAATTACGAATACAAAATTTAACGATACTTTCTTATTAACCGATTTACTCACTTTTATTGTAGAAGCAAATGAAAATTATGCGCAACTCCTACAAAAAGAAATTCACTTTAAAACCATTTGCCCTAACGATTTTAAAACGAAGCAGCATATTGCCTTATTAGCCATTCTAAATAATTTAATGGCTAATGCTATTGAAGCAATTGATCTAAAAGGTGTCATTACATTAGAGGTAAATGTTCATTCTGACATTACAGAGTTTATCGTAGAAGATTCAGGAATGGGCATAGATAAACATCTATTACCGGTTATTTTTGATGTTGGTTACACGTCAAAATTTAATTCATCCGGCAAGGCATCAACAGGTATTGGGCTTTCGCATACGAAAACGATTATTGAAAATTTACATGGTTCCATAACGGTAACAAGCGGACAGTTGACACGCTTTACTGTTTGGATTCCAACAAAACTTTTACGTGAGGAGGAAAACTAACAATGCGATATTTTATTGTTGATGATGATCGCGCTAGTCGCGTAATGCTATCCACCATCATTGATGAATTCGAATTAGGGACTGTTATTGGGGAGGCCAAAAACGGGGTAGATGCTATCCCGCAAATCCTCATGATGCAGCCAGAATTTGTTTTGATTGACTTATTAATGCCCCATCTTGATGGGATTGAAACAATTGAACATCTTCATCAAAATGGATTTGAAGGCAGTTTTATAATGATTTCTCAAGTCGTCAATAAAGAAATGGTAGCTGAAGGTTATGAAAAGGGTATTGAGTTTTTCATTCATAAACCAATCAATAAAGTTGAGGTACAAATGGTGCTTAAACGGACAGAAGAAAAGCATCGTTTAAAAAACTCCATTATGGCAATTCGTCAATCTCTTACGAATTTTGAAGTGCCCGATGTTAAAAATATGAAAAAGACGACACGAGATCATATTCAATCTATTTTAAACGATATGGGCATTGTCGGCGAAGTCGGGAGTGAGGACATCATTCAAATTATCGAACAATTGCTCATCGAAAAGCATAAAATTGCACCACTTCCGCCACTGAAGGAAATTTATGAAAAAGTGGCTATGCTGACAAAAAATACACCTGATGATGTTTTAAAAGAAAGTAAAGCAATTGAACAACGTGTGCGCCGTACTATTTTGGCAAGTATGATTAATTTGGCAAATCTTGGCATTGTTGACTATACAAATTCGGAATTTGAATATTATACACCGCGCTACTTTGACCTGACGGATATTCGCTACTTAATGCAACAAATAGAAAATAATGACCAACGAAAAGCAAAGGTAAACATAAAAAAGTTCATCCAAGTTTTATATTCAGAAATAATTAGTAAAGCAGATTAGTCGGATTTTGTCGGATTCTGTATTTATCTTTTAGAATTGGTTTAGGCTAGTCCTAAATCTAATTTTATTAGGAGGAACTATAATTTGAAAAAGTTTAAAATTAGTTTAGCCGCACAAATTTTAATCGGTTTGATTTTAGGGGTAATTGTAGGCGCTGTCTTTTATGGCAATGCCAACGTGCAAACTTATTTACAACCTGTAGGTGACATTTTCTTAAATTTAATTAAGATGATTGTTGTCCCGATTATTATTTCGACTTTAATTGTTGGTGTGGCTGGTACTGGTGACATGAAGCAATTAGGTCGTCTTGGCGGAAAAACGCTTATTTATTTTGAGGTTATTACAACAATTGCGATTATTGTTGGTTTATTGTCCGTGAACATTTTCCAACCGGGTGTTGGCATTGATATGAGCTCTTTAGAAAAGTCTGATATTTCTGCGTATGAAGAAACAACAGCTCAGCAAGAAGAGGCCGGTCCACTGCAAATTTTAGTTGATATTGTACCTAGTAACATTGTCTCATCAATGGCTGCAGGTGATATGCTTGCAATTATCTTCTTCTCGGTTATCTTTGGTCTTGGTGTTGCCGCGATTGGAGAACGAGGGAAGCCTGTTCTTGCATTCTTCCAAGGGACCGCTGATGCGATGTTCTGGGTGACGAACCTAGTTATGAAATTCGCTCCATTTGGTGTATTTGCATTAATTGGGATTACTGTTTCTAAATTTGGATTATCTTCACTCGTTCCACTTGGGAAATTAGCGCTCTTAGTTTATGGGACGATGATCTTCTTTGTAATCTTTGTTTTAGGGATAACAGCGAAGATCTGCGGCATTAATATCTTTAAATTAATTCGTCTAATTAAAGACGAGCTATTATTAGCATTTACGACATCATCATCTGAAACTGTATTACCACGTATTATGGAAAAAACAGAAAAGATGGGTGCACCAAAAGATATCGTTTCATTTGTTATTCCAACAGGTTACTCATTCAACTTGGATGGTTCAACACTTTACCAAGCAATTGCTGCACTCTTCATTGCACAAATGTACGGTATTCATTTATCAATTATCGAACAAATTACATTAATGCTTGTATTAATGGTTACATCAAAAGGAATTGCAGGAGTACCTGGCGTTTCATTCGTTGTACTATTAGCTACATTAGGTACTGTCGGTATCCCAATTGAAGGTTTAGCATTTATTGCAGGTATTGACCGTATTTTAGATATGGGACGTACTGTTGTAAACGTTATTGGGAATACTTTAGCTACTCTTGTTATTGCGAAATGGGAAAAACGCTTTGATGTAAAGCAATTTGCTGAATATCAAGCAACTAACTTAAAATAAATAACTAATAGGACATCTCTCAGTAAAAGTAGATGTCTAAAATGAAAAACGCATCATTCCAATTTTTACGTTGGAATGGTGCGTTTTTCATGGAAATACAAAATTAATTTATCTATTTTAATACCTTAGCCAAGTATGCTCGAATCGATTGCTCGCCGTTATGTAGTGCTTGTTGTTCACGCATCTCATCTTTTGCAACCTTATCTTCTGCTGCTTGGATTACCCGTTCAACATCTGCTTGTGGAACAATGATAACTCCGTCAATATCCCCAATAATATAGTCGCCTGATTGAACAGCAACGCCCCCCAACGATATAGCTCCCCCTACCACACCGCCACCATGTTTATTACCAGCTGCAACTGTCGTTCCCAATGAAAACACAGGGAAATTAATCTCCCTTGCTGCTGCTAAATCACGAATAACACCATCCACAACAAAGCCTTGTACGCCTACACCTTGTGCAAGCTGCATAACAAAATCCCCAGCAACTGCACGATTCGTATTGCCTTTTGCATCAATGACTAAAATATCCCCTTTTTCCGCTTTACTAATCGCTTCTAACACTGCCCCATTTTCCCCATCTGGTAAGCGCACTGTTAATACTCGCCCCGCTATTTTAAAGTGGTCCGCTAATGGCTTAATTGATGCATCAACATTTGTATGTCCCCCTGTTGCATCAGAAATAGCCGTCGTTGGTAGTGCGAGCAAGCGTTGTTCGAACGTTGTTATTGCTGTCATATTCCCATCCCCTTTTCATATGCTTTTACAAACACCTAAAATTTGTAATTACTACTTAGCATAATAGATAACTCTTTCCCATTGCAATGTTTTTTCTGAAGATTCCGTTACATTCTTCTCCATTTGGGGAATACTATTTACACTTGAAAAGGGGGCTTATATATGAACAATCCACTAATTCAACAATCCATTAATGACACTGGAGAGCCTATTTATAAAATGACAACCTTCGATATTGATGTCGTTGCTCGATTAACAGGGGGAATTGCGCCCACTATTGCTTATTTCCATAAAGACAAGGAAGTAACAGATGATATACGCGCCATTCGCTTTCATTTTGATAACCCTGCCTCTTATATTGAAGATTACAACACGTTCCAATCGATGCTGTTCGAAAAGGAGCAGAGGGCAATTAATGAACTATATGAATCCATTAGCATCAAACCAAAAAACATGTCTAGTGGTATGCAGCTTGTATGGAGCTTTTTCGTCTTTCTGCTCGTGACAGTTCCACTTTTAATAGCGGTCTTTATCTTAAAATAATTTCAAATCAAAAAGAGGTATTTTGATATAAAATCAAGACACCTCTTCTTCAAGCTTTCTTATTTTCGCAAATGGCTCGTTTGTTCCAACATATGACCAATACGTGCCACAACACGCTCTACTTGTTCTGGATTTTCCATTAAATCATAATCATTAATATTAATACGTAGCACTGGACAAGCGTTAAAGTCATTAATCCAATTTTCATAGCGGCTATGCATTTCTTCCCAATAGGCATGTGGTGTTTGCTGTTCCATCTCACGCCCGCGCTCTTGAATCCGCCCGATGACATCTTCAATCGGTCCCTCTAAATAAATAAGTAAATCTGGATGTGGGAAATATGGAGTCATCACCATTGCGCCAAATAAATTCGTATACGTTTCGTAATCTGTTGGCGTCATCGTCCCTTTATCATAATGCATTTTTGCAAAAATCCCCGTATCCTCATAAATCGAACGATCCTGAATAAAGCCTCCACCATATTCAAAAATACGCTTTTGCTCTTTAAAACGCTCTGCTAAAAAGTAAATTTGTAAATGAAAGCTCCATTTCTCAAAATCATCATAAAACTTATCTAAATAAGGGTTTGTATCAACCTTTTCAAAAGATGTTCGGAAATTTAATGCGTTTGCTAATGCATTCGTCATCGTGGACTTCCCGACACCGACCGTTCCTGCAATCGTAATAACTGCATTTGCTGGGATGTTGTATTTATCTCGTAAATTCATAATTACCGCAAACTCCTTTGTTGCAACTTTTCTGTAATAATTTTTAAAATGTTTTGCATATCTTCTTCATTTTTTACGAAATCAAGCGCGTCTCCATCAAGATGAATGACCGGTATTTCGGGATACATTTTCTCAAAACGACCAATAAATTCATGATAATCCGCCGAGAGCTGCTTCATATAATCGCGTGTAATATTCTTTTCAAACTCCCGACCACGCATCGCAATTCGTTCCATCAACGTATCCAGGCTTGCATGCAAATAAATGACCATATTGGGCTTTGGCATATCCTTGGTCAATATTGTATAAATGGCTTCGTACTTCTCATACTCCGACACCTTTAATGTCCGCTTTGCGAAAATCAAATTTTTAAAAATATGATAATCAGCTACGACCGAACATTTTTTTTCTAAAATATGATTAATATCCGAAAGTTGCTTGTAACGATTGCATAGGAAAAACATCTCTGTTTGAAAGCTCCACTCATCTATATCCTCATAAAACTTCCCTAAAAACGGATTTTCATCCACAATCTCTTTTAACAAATGGTAGTCAAACGCCTCAGAAATTGCTTTTGATAACGACGTTTTCCCCACACCGATCGGACCTTCTACTGTGATAAACGGCTCGGACACTAGAAGTCCCCCTTCTCTATATAGTCAGTGCTTTTCATTTTATCACAGTGATTAGGTGACAACAAAAAAATTAATTTTGTATGGAGCGAAGGGATTAGTATTGAGGAAAATTAAGATGAATCTTTTAAATATGGAAAAATTAATACAATGCTAATAGGAAATCCGGTGTATTATTAGTTCCCTACTTTTTGAAATCGCCTGTATTTCGAAGCCATGCTACAATGAACGGAAGGAGCGATTGAATATGACAACAACTAATAAAGATCGATACTATATGGAAATCGCGCTAGAAGAAGCGCAAAAAGCTGCTGCGTTAGGCGAGGTGCCGATTGGTGCAGTTATTGTCTACCAAGATGAGATTATTGCACGCGCACATAATTTACGAGAAACGACGCAAAATGCATTAACACACGCGGAAAGCATGGCCATTCAAGAAGCCTGTAAGAAGATTGGGAGTTGGCGCTTAGAGGAAACGACCCTTTACGTCACACTGGAGCCTTGCCCAATGTGTGCAGGTGCTATATTACAATCGCGGATTCCACGCGTTGTGTACGGTGCGCGTGACTTAAAAGCGGGCTGTGTTGATTCCTTATACCGCCTTTTAAACGATGCGCGATTTAATCATGAATGCGAAGTGACAGAAGGCATTTTAGCGGAGGCATGTGGGCAAGTTTTAACCGACTTTTTCCGCGCATTGCGTGAACGAAAAAAGGCTGAAAAACGATTAAGAATAGAATAGAATAGCTAACAATGGCATACTTAGTATCTTAACAGCATGAAATGACAGCTCTTCTTACCCCATAAGTAGGAGGCTTACTATGATTGGATTTACTTTATTCGACTCCACCCATATCATCTGGCTTGTTAGCATTAGTAGTGCATTAATTTTTTCGATATACTTTTATAAGTTTTCTAATATAGTAAATCAACGGATTTATTTGAAATGCATTTTTTGGTTATTACTTGTTTTAGAATGTGCAAAACAGCTCTTTTTACTTGTTCAGGGACAGTATTCCTACTGGAGTCCACCACTGCATTTATGTGGGCTTGGCATTTTTATTACAGGTTGGCATGCTTATTTTGGGAGCCGTACAACCGCAACGATACTATATGCCTTAACATTACCTGGTGCTGCCATTGCACTCATTTTTCCAGGATGGACAGCTGATCCAGTAGGTAGCTTTCTCCATGTGCATAGTTTTTTATTTCACGCATTATTGCTCGCTTTTATTATCCCTTTGCTCGTAACGAAACAACTTGATTTACGATGGCAAGATTTATGGCGAGCAGTCGTATTTTTGGCACTCACTGTACCATCAATTTACTTATATAATAGCCATTTTCAGACGAATTTTATGTTTTTAAACCGACCTGTTTCAGGAACACCACTGCAATGGTTGTTTGATGGATTCGGTGCATCGGGTTATTTAATGAGCCTTGCACTCGTTTTATTACTATTATGGATTTTAATGTACTTACCCTTTTCAAAAAGCAATAAGGGCTAAAACCATCTTCACTTTAGCCCACTCTTTGTTATTCACCCATTTTAATAATAATACGCGAATTATCTCCTGTTGCTAATAAATCAAAGCCTTCATTAATTTCATCAAGCGTAATAATATTCGAGAGTAATTGATCCACCGGTAATTTCCCAGTTTTCATCATAAGAAGATAGTTTGGGATGTCTCGCTTCGGTACACAGCTTCCTAAATAAGAACCTTTTAATGTTTTTTCCTCTGCTGTTAATGTAACGTATGGGAAAGAAAATTTATGCTTTGGATGTGGGAGCCCCGTTGTCGTAGTTGTCCCACCGCGCTTCGTAATCGCATAGGCAACTTCCATCGCCTGAACAACACCCGCTGTTTCAAAAGCAAAATCAACGCCTCCATTTGTATAAGCTTTTACTCGCTCTACAACATCCGTATCTTTTGAATTGAAAACAGCTGTCGCGCCTAATTCTTTCGCCTGCTCAAGCTTATGACTATTAATATCAATGGCAATAACCTCACGCGCACCAGCTGAAATTGCACCAAGCAGGGCACTTAAGCCAATCCCCCCCAATCCAACAATAGCTACCGAGCTACCAAGTTGCACTTTGGCTGTATTAACGACGGCACCCACACCTGTAATTACCGCACATCCAAATAAGGCAAGCTTTTCAAAAGGTAAATCTTCTTCTACTTTAACAAGGGAACTTTGCGATACAACTGCATACTCAGAAAATGCCGAAACACCGACGTGATGGCCAATCTTTCCATCCTCTGCATGCAGGCGTTGACCACCACCAAGTAATGTCCCGTCACCATTCGACTTTGCACCTGGTTCGCAAAGTGCTGGACGTCCTTCCGCACACGGAATACATTGCCCACAACTTGGAACAAATACGCAAATGACCTTATCACCAGGCTCGAACCCTTCTACACCTGCCCCTACCTCTTTTACAACACCGGCAGCTTCATGTCCAAGCGCCATTGGTAAAGGACGTGGACGACTTCCGTTAATTACGGATAAATCCGAGTGACATAAACTCGCTGCCATAATTTGAATTAATACTTCTCCCTCTTGTGGTCCATCCAATTCTATTTCTTCAATATGAATCGGCCTACTTTGTGCATACGGTTGTGTGGCGCCCGAGGTTCTTAAAATTGCTGAACGAATTTTCATACAATCCCTACCTTAGATTAGTTTAATTCCAATAAATTTAATATCCGACATGCCTTCAATCGCATAACGGATACCCTCTTTCCCTGTTCCACTTTCTTTCACACCACCATATGGCATATGATCGTAGCGACGCACGGATGCCTCATTAATCCACACACCGCCCACCTCTAAACGATCAGCGAATTTAAATGCACGGTTAATATCCGATGTAAAAACGCCTGCTTGTAAGCCATATACGGTATCATTTGCTGCTTGTAGCACTTCTTCTTCATTGGTAAAAGGGAGTATTGCAACAATTGGAGCAAACACTTCCATACAAACAACTTGCATAGTGGGGTTAACGTTTTCGATAATCGTAGGTGTAATAATTGTTTTGTTACGTGTGCCACCCGTACGAATCTTTGCACCTTGCAACACTGCCTCTTGGATCCACTCTTCTGCGCGTATAGCTGCCTCTTCAGTAATCATCGGACCAAGCTGCGTAGTTTCCTCGGCAGGATCTCCCACTACTAAACTTTCAACTTTCTGATGTAACAAACTTATGAATTCGTCATAAATAGCTGCTTCCACATAAATTCGCTGTGCGGATACACAAGCTTGACCTGCAAACGTATAGCCTGCCATCACAATTGTTGTAGCTGCATGTTCAAGATTCGCATCGGCAAAAATAATATTAGGAGCATTCGATCCTAATTCTAATGTGACAGGCTTTCTTCCTGCTAACTCTTTAATACTCCAGCCTACTTTGCCACTTCCTGTGAACGTCACCTTTTTTACGGCAGTATGCGTAACGAGTGGTTCCACTAATTCCGTTCCAGGTCCTTGAATAATATTTAAAGCCCCCGATGGTAACCCTGCATCGGCAAATAAGTCATATAGTAAGACCGAAGAAAGCGGTGTTTTTTCAGCTGGTTTTAAGACAATGGTATTCCCTACCGCAATCGCTGGAGCAATTTTATGTAGGGCTAAATTTAATGGGAAATTAAATGGTGTAATCGCTGCAATCACACCTAGTGGTACACGCTTCGTAATACCAATTTGTCGCTCGCCACCAATTGCACTATCCATTGGGATTTGTTCACCGTGCAAACGCTTTGCTTCTTCACTTGCAAATTGTAATACTTGCACCGCACGCAGTACCTCACCCCTTGCTTCATTAATTGGCTTGCCCGCTTCTTGGCTAATAGTTTTGGCAAATTGTTCACCACGTTCTTCTAATAATTTCGAAGCATTTGCTAAAATCTTGCCCCGCTCATGGGCTGGCATTTCTCGCATCGCTGTTGTAAAAGTTATTTGTGCCGTATTTACCGCTTCAATTACTTCTTCTTTAGTTGCACAATAAATTGTTGCGAGCTGTTCGCCACTATATGGGTTACGTACTGCTAATGTTTGCGCCTTTTCATTAACAAGATGCTCACCATTAATAATGGAGCCAATTTTTTGCATAATTGATCCCCCCTTAGCCTGTTTATATTACCTTGTCCCTCAGCATGATAGTGACAAAGCCATCCAAAGAATATACTTAGGGTGTGCTATCTATTATTCGTAATAGCCATCTGTTGATTTAACAAAGGATTTAAATTGTTTCGCGTCATGACCAAACCAAATTTCTGAGTCATTGTGCGTTGCAAAATCACGAATACGCTCAACTGTGGAATTATAGCCGACTGAATCATATAAAATGCCCGGTGGCTTTACCGGTGGACCATAGCTTTCTTCTGTATAAAGTGCATCAGAAGCAAGTAAGACATTTCCATGCCCTGGAAGCTCAACATGCAAACCTAGCATGCCATACGCATGACCTGGTCCAAAGTTAATAATTTTAATTCCGTCTACTAAAGGCACTTCTTTTTCATGTGGCTTAATCGTACGCCATCTTAACTCTTTTTGAATCCATGCCATAACATCGCCCCAAATATATGCCCCCATATCTTTAGTCAGTGCAAAAGCCTTCATTACATTAGACAACTCTGAATCGTGCACAATAATTTCTGCATTCGTAAATAACTCTAAGCAGCCTGCGTGATCTAAATGTAAATGTGAGGCAACTACATATTTAATATCCTCAGGGCGTACTTTTAATTGCTCTAAACGGTTAATTAAATAGCACTCCTCACTTTGGAATGCTGGGAATAATTGCTGTACTCCCTCTGGCCAACGCCCATCTTCCCCCATACCATCTGGATTACATCCTGTATCAAATAAAATCTTACCTTCTGGGTGGTCAATCAATACTGCATAAACTGGAAATTCAACAAATTCCGCTGGCGTATTTGGATTCGTGATACTTGCTGGATTGTGCATCGCAATCATATAATTTTTATCCATCTTCATCGTCCCCGTATCAAGCACATACACCTTTTTATTACACATATTTATTCCTCCCGTTTATGTTTTATTTTTAATTTCCTGATGATTATTTTGGGTCAAGTAACGGCAACCCCACCACCTCTTAATGAATTGTTATAAAAGAAGCATGTTCAAATTTTAAAGACAATTAAAGAAGGTAATTTCGTGCTTGGATGCCAGCTATTAGAGCCACATATTACACATGCTAGTCTAGATGTACTTCTAAATGGAAAACTAAAATACCAGAGATTCTCGGTTTGTATTCGACATTCCACTTTTTACAATATATTTAACCTACCTCGAAATATACCAAGCAATTAAATATTCGTAGGATTCAATTAATGAAAAAGAACAAGGCTACTCATTACGAATAGCCTCGTTCTTTTTTTGCCTTATAAATGAATCAACTATGTCCTTTATAACATCTTCTCAAATACAATTTTATGACGACCCTTTGCATCGGTAAATGTCGAGGTAATTTCGAAGCCTGCTTTTAAATTTACAATTAGCATCGCTTTCCTTTCATTACGACCATATGTGCGAACGCGGGTATAACCATGCTGCTTGCACCACTCATGCTGTGCCGTCATACATTTCGTCGCAACACCACGCTGTTGAAACTCCGGATGAACCCCACCAAGCCAGCTATAAAACACACCATCTGGCTGCTCATATCCAAGCTTAAATCCTGCAACAACACCCTCTTCTACAGCGACGACAGCTAGTAAATTTACCTTTTGCTGAAGCTTGTCCTCTTTCAAAATTGCCCCATCAAAAACCGCGCTATGTACTTGTTGAATGCCATCTAAAATAGCTCTTGGTATTTCTTGCTGAAATAATTGAATTTCCATTTTACTTATCTCCCCTACAGTTCAAAAAAGGGGCAACTCCATAAAAGAGTCCCCCTTCTCATTATTTTGCTGTAATAACTTCTACGCCACCCATGTATGGACGTAATACTTCTGGAATAACAACAGAACCATCTGCTTGTTGATAGTTTTCTAAAAGCGCTGCTACTGTACGACCAATTGCTAAACCTGAACCGTTTAATGTGTGTACATATTCAGGTTTTGCATTTGCTTCACGACGGAAACGGATATTGGCACGACGCGCTTGGAAATCTTCAAAGTTTGAACAAGAAGAAATTTCGCGGTACATATCTTGTGCTGGAATCCATACTTCTAAATCGTATTTCTTAGCTGCTGTAAAGCCTAAATCTGCTGTACACATTTTTAATTTGCGGTATGGTAAGCCTAATAATTGCAATACTTTTTCAGCATGACCTGTTAATAATTCTAATTGCTCATAAGATTCTTCTGGTTTCACAAAACGCACTAATTCGACTTTATTAAATTGGTGCTGACGAATTAATCCGCGTGTATCACGACCAGCTGAACCAGCCTCTGAACGGAAGTTTGCACTGTAAGCTGTAAATGCTTGTGGCAACATTTCTGCTGTTAAAATTTCATCGCGGTAATAGTTTGTTACGGGCACTTCAGCTGTTGGGATTAAGTAAAAGTCTACTTCATCTTCCTCACGCACTAATTTGAATACATCCTCTTCAAATTTCGGTAATTGACCTGTACCTGTTAAGCTATCGCGGTTGACGATTTGTGGTGGCAACATTTCTGTATAGCCATGGTGATCCGCATGTAAATCCATCATAAAGCTAATTAACGCACGCTCTAAACGCGCACCTAATCCTTTATAGAATAGGAAACGACTTCCCGCCACTTTTGCACCACGTTCAAAATCCACGATATCTAAATCTTTTGCGATATCCCAGTGTGCTTTTGTTTCGAAATCAAATGTAGGAACATTCCCCCATTTATAATCTTCTACGTTATCTTCCTCTTCCGTTCCAACTGGTACAGACTCATGTGGGATATTTGGTAAACGCATCATCATATCTTTGAATTCTTCTTCAATTGCATTTAATTCCGTATCAAGTGCTTTAATTTCATCGCCTACTTGACGCATGCGTGCAATAACTTCTGTTGCATCTTCTTTATTACGTTTCATGACAGAAATTTGCTCTGATACTTTATTACGCTCAGCCTTTAATTCTTCTGTTTTCGCAATTAATTCACGGCGTTTTTTGTCTAGTGGCTCAAAGTTATCTA
Source organism: Solibacillus sp. FSL K6-1523 (assembly GCF_038005225.1). Taxonomy (NCBI): domain Bacteria; kingdom Bacillati; phylum Bacillota; class Bacilli; order Caryophanales; family Caryophanaceae; genus Solibacillus; species Solibacillus sp. FSL K6-1523. The sequence continues at coordinate 21,054 of NZ_JBBOSU010000001.1, read as the reverse complement.
AGTTACCTAAATCTTCATTACGAGTTAGAAGCATTTTTTTCACTTCTTCAAAATTCTCACGAACACGTTTAATATCTAACATATTTTCTTCCTCCTAAGTCAATTGAATTGATGATATTGCGCACTTTAATGCGTTAGTGTATTAGTAAAGAGAACACAAAAAAGCCCTCCATCCCTATGAAAGGGACGAGAGCTACCCGCGTTGCCACCCTAATTGAATAGAACAAGTCTATTCCACTTACTTCATAACGACTTTGGTAAGCCGGCCAAGTTAAAAAAATTCAACTCAGCATCTCCAGGACGGATTCACAAGTGCCTTTATCAGCTTCCACCAACCGCTGACTCTCTTTGAAAAAACAGACTTGCTACTACTTCCTATCATCGAATTCAACTATAAATTTAACCATACTGTACTATATACAACTCATTTTTGCAAGTTTCCGCTAAAACATTCCTAACGAAAGTGGATTATGCTATACTTTTTTGACATTGTTCATTTATTAAAAAGTCTATAATTTAACATAGTCAATAAGGAGGCGATTTTATGCTTTTTTTTCAATTGCAAAAGGATAACACTATTCCCCTATACGAACAGCTTTATATTGGTATAAAAAATGCCATCTCAAAGCAGCAATTAGCTGTCGGTGCCCGATTGCCATCCAAACGCGAGCTCGCTGACTTTTTTAGTATTAGTCAAACGACCGTTGAACTCGCTTATGCCCAGCTACTTGCAGAAGGCTATATTATGTCTAAACCGCGTGTAGGATACTTTGTAGAGGATATTGACGAGCTTCCCTTTGTCATTCCAGTAAACTCTGAAATACATAGTATTCCAAAGGAAAAAACTACATATGCCATTGATTTTTCTACGGCTCAAATTGATGAAAATTCCTTCCCTTTTACAATTTGGCGTAAATATGCAAAGGATGTACTCGATACACCTTTCAAGCACTTATTACAAACTGGTGAGCGACAAGGTGAGTTAGCACTACGGATTGAAATCGCCAACTACTTGCATCAATCACGCGGTATTAAATGTACCCCTGAGCAAATTGTTATTGGTTCGGGAACAGAGCAACTCCTGCCGATGATTTTAAAGTTATTTGATGACAATACTCGTTTAGCACTTGAAAATCCAGGCTACTCGCCGATTCACCCAGATCAGTTAAAACAGCGGGCCATCCCGGTACCCATAGATACTGATGGACTCATCATTGAAGAATTACAAAAAACCTCTGCAAATTTAGTTTATGTGACCCCTTCACATCAATTCCCAACAGGGGCCGTTCTATCAGCCAATCGGCGCACACAACTTTTGAAGTGGGCAGCACAGGCATCAAACCGCTATATTATTGAAGATGATTATGATAGCGAGTTTCGCTATATCGGAAAGCCAATCCCAGCATTGCAAGGTCTGGATCAAAATGAGCGGGTGATTTATTTAAGCACATTTACCAAATCATTAATGCCATCATTACGCGTGGCCTTTTTCGTTTTACCACCTGCTCTGTTAAAACGTTATCAAACTGATTTTATTTATTATTCAGCAACCGTTCCTCGATTTGAGCAACATATTTTAGCGAGCTTTATGAAAGATGGACATTTTTCAAAACATTTAAATCGAATGCGTAAAATTTATCGGAAAAAGCATGATAAGATAATCGAAATTTTTTCTAACCAATTTCCTGAAGTTCATGTTTCAGGTGATGCAGCAGGGACACATTTGCTCATTTCCGTACCTCATCATCAAAATGAACAACAGCTCCATGTTATTGCATTAGAAGAGGGCATTCACATAGCCCCACTATCAAACTATACATTAACCGAAAATCAATCTCGTGAACGTGTTTTTTTATTAGGCTTTGGAAATATTCCTCTGACATTATTAGAAAGCTACATTCAACAATTAATGGCCTGTTGGGGTATTCAAAAAAGGGACTGATCCTTTAAGAAGGGACCATTTTCATTGGATGATGGTCCAACCAATATATCTAGTCCACTATGTGTCCATATAGCCATCATTTTTTATGTCCACAGTATGAACACTCAAACCCCGTTTAAAATTAACCTATCTAATTCTTTATGAAATAAATATTTACTGTGTAATTTATTCAAAAAAACACATAATTCTCAAATTGAGAATTATGTGTTCATCATTTAAAATTAATTAAACTGTTCCACCGATAAATCCAAATATACCACTCCATAAATTACCGAAGAAGCTCCCGATTCCTTGGAAGAATAGTGATACCTTCCCTGCACGTTCTACACTTTCTGTTGTCACGACATCTGCAGTAATACTTGAACCATCAATATAGCCATAATCTGTGCCTTCTGTACGTTCTACTACAACTTTCCCGACAACTTTACCAGCTTTGACATCAGCTTCTAATTCATCTGTATCTAAAGCTAATTTAGGCACATATAAATCTTTTTCATTCGTATTAACCATTACCGAAATAGGTTCTTTTACAGCAATATTTACTGTATCTTCTTTACCTTTTATAACAGGTATTGTTTTTTGTTTTTCGAAAACGTAATTGGCTGGAATAATTTCATGTTTCGTAAATTGCCCAAAGCCATAATCGAATAATTTCGCTGTTGCATCAAAACGTGCCTTATAAGAGCCTACTCCTTTTGAATCTACTGCCTTCATTACAACAGCGATTAAACGCGTATCTCCACGTTTCGCTGTTCCTGTAAAGCTATGTCCTGCAAAATCCGTTGTACCTGTTTTTAGTCCATCTACACCTTCATATTTATAAACAAGACCTGGTAGCATGAAATTCCAATTTGACATTAAAATTGCGTCTGAAGTACCTTCACGGAATACCTTCTTCTCAATTTTTGCTGTTTCTAACATTTCCGGGTGATCTTTTAATAAATGATACGCAAGCTTTGCCACCGAGCGAGCAGGCATAACGTTCTCATCATTGGCGCCCGTTCCTTCAGGGTGCTCCCCTAGTAAATCTGAGTTATTTAAACCTGAAGAGTTAACGAATTTATAATTTTCTAAGCCTAACTCTTCTGCCTTTTTATTCATTAACTTTAAAAATTCCTTCTCTGTGCCAGCAATTGTTTCAGCAATCGCAATCGTTGCTGCATTGGCAGAGTAAATTGCCATAGCTTCATACAATTCCTTAATTGAATACGTACCATCTTCTCGTAAAGGTACATTACTTAATAAACGATTTTGGGAAACTTTATATGTATACGGTGTTACGTTATATTGTTGCTCCCATGTTACTGTACCTGCTTTAATTGCATCAAGTAATAAATACTCCGTCATCATCTTCGTCATACTTGCAATTCCAAGTGATGTTCCTGCATTTTGTTCATATAAAATCTTTCCTGAATCTGCGTCAATTAAAATTGCTGCATCTACTGTTAATCCTAAATCTGTTGCCGCATTTGTTGTAGCGGGTGCTATTCCTAACATGCTCAGTAACATTATCGGAATCAATAAAAAACTAAGCATTGATTTTGTGTTTACTTTCTTCACAAGGCTACCTCCAAATAATTTTTATTTTTCTTGTCTCCGTCATTTTATCATACAGCCCACTCAATTGGGGCTCCCTTTTCATAAAAAAACGCTACTATCGTTGTTTTGACGACAGTAGCATCTAAAAGTTGCATGTAATTATTGGATAGAGTAGTTTGGTGCTTCTTTTGTAATTTGTACATCATGTGGATGAGACTCACGTAAGCCTGCACCCGTCATTTTAATAAATTGAGATTTCTCACGTAAATACTCAAGGTCTGGTGCACCACAGTAGCCCATACCTGCACGAATACCACCAAGTAATTGATGAATCGTATCTGCTAAAGGCCCTTTATAAGGAAGACGACCTTCAATGCCTTCTGGAACTAGTTTTTTCGCATCTTCTTGGAAGTAACGATCCTTAGAACCTTTTTCCATTGCGCCAAGTGAACCCATACCACGGTATACTTTGAAACGACGACCTTGGAAAATTTCTGTTTCACCAGGAGATTCTGAAGTACCTGCAAGTAATGAACCAAGCATTACGACATGTCCACCTGCTGCAAGAGCTTTTACAATATCACCTGAATATTTAATACCGCCGTCAGCGATGATTGTTTTACCATATTCACGAGCAATTGAAGCTGCATCATAAACTGCTGTAATTTGAGGTACACCTACACCTGCAACTACGCGAGTCGTACAAATTGAACCTGGACCGATACCTACTTTAACAACATCAGCACCTGCTTCAAATAAAGCACGAGTACCTTCTGCTGTCGCTACGTTTCCAGCAACAATATCTAATTCTGGATAAGCTGCACGGATATCTGAAATTGTATTTAAAACGCCTTGTGAGTGACCGTGCGCTGTATCGATTACGATAATGTCTACTTGTGCTTCTACAAGCTTTGCAATACGCAACATTGTGTCTTTAGAAACGCCCACCGCTGCTCCTACAACTAGACGACCATGTGGATCTTTAGCAGCATTCGGGAATTCGATTACTTTTTCAATATCTTTAATCGTAATTAAACCTTTTAACTTACCGTCTTCATCAACGATAGGCAATTTCTCGATTTTATATTGTTGGAGGATTTTCTCTGCATCTTCTAATGTTGCACCGACAGCCGCCGTAATTAGATCTTCTTTCGTCATTACATCATCAATTTTTAAAGAGTAATCTGAAATAAAACGTAAATCACGATTTGTAATAATACCTACTAACTTTTGGTCTTCCATATTATTTACAATAGGAACACCTGAAATGCGGTATTTGCCCATTAAGTGCTCTGCATCAAATACTTGATGTTCTGGCGTTAGGAAGAATGGATTTGTAATAACGCCGTTTTCTGAACGTTTTACTTTTTCGACTTCTTCTGCTTGCTCATCAATGCTCATATTTTTATGAACAATTCCGATACCACCTTGACGTGCCATAGCGATTGCCATTTTTGCTTCTGTTACAGTATCCATCCCTGCAGAAATCATTGGAATGTTTAACTTAATTTTCTTTGTTAATTGTACAGATAAGTTTACATCTTTCGGTAAGACTTCAGAGTGTGCTGGTACTAATAATACATCATCAAATGTTAAGCCTTCTTTAGCAAATTTTGTTTCCCACATTTTTGAGAATTCCCCCTATATAAAAGAATATTATTGTAAGATTATCAACGTGAACCTCCGCTGTCAAGAATCTTCAAGAAGTAAAATAATTCGGAATATTAAAGTTTCTATAAAATGATATTTATTTATCATACTACATCTTTCAATAATAAGAAAAAAATCTATATTAAATGTTACTTTTATAAAGTGGTTATTTTTCAAAAGTTCATTCTTATTTTTATTTACTAAAAAACCCACTGATTTCTCAGTGGGCCTTAATGTGCGAAGCGATGTCCTACTCTCACAGGGGGAAGCCCCCAACTACCATCGGCGCTAAAGAGCTTAACTTCCGTGTTCGGTATGGGAACGGGTGTGACCTCTTTGCCATCATCACTTCACTTATTCGGCTTCCAATACACGGCGCTATCCTGCGTCAACCGTCTTCGCTCAATCAGTCACGTACTTAAGTACGCTCCTTCATTCGCTCAGTTGTTTCCTTGACTAGCTTGTGTCTTGAAACCCTAAGGTTAGAAAGATTATTCTTTCAAAACTGGATAAACGTTTCATTGAATTGTGCAATAAATTGTGGTTAAGTCCTCGACCGATTAGTATTCGTCAGCTCCATATGTCGCCACACTTCCACCTCGAACCTATCTACCTGATCGTCTTTCAGGGGTCTTACTTACTTGCGTAATGGGAAATCTCATCTTGAGGGGGGCTTCATGCTTAGATGCTTTCAGCACTTATCCCGTCCACACATAGCTACCCAGCGATGCTCTTGGCAGAACAACTGGTACACCAGCGGTGTGTCCATCCCGGTCCTCTCGTACTAAGGACAGCTCCTCTCAAATTTCCTACGCCCACGACGGATAGGGACCGAACTGTCTCACGACGTTCTGAACCCAGCTCGCGTACCGCTTTAATGGGCGAACAGCCCAACCCTTGGGACCGACTACAGCCCCAGGATGCGATGAGCCGACATCGAGGTGCCAAACCTCCCCGTCGATGTGGACTCTTGGGGGAGATAAGCCTGTTATCCCCGGGGTAGCTTTTATCCGTTGAGCGATGGCCCTTCCATGCGGAACCACCGGATCACTAAGCCCGTCTTTCGACCCTGCTCGACTTGTAGGTCTCGCAGTCAAGCTCCCTTATGCCTTTACACTCTACGAATGATTTCCAACCATTCTGAGGGAACCTTTGGGCGCCTCCGTTACTCTTTAGGAGGCGACCGCCCCAGTCAAACTGTCCGCCTGACACTGTCTCCTACCCCGTTAAGGGGCATGGGTTAGAAGTTCAATACAACCAGGGTAGTATCCCACTGACGCCTCCTTCGAAGCTGGCGCTCCGAGATCTCTGGCTCCTACCTATCCTGTACAAGTTGTACCAAAATTCAATATCAGGCTACAGTAAAGCTCCACGGGGTCTTTCCGTCCTGTCGCGGGTAACCTGCATCTTCACAGGTACTATAATTTCACCGAGTCTCTCGTTGAGACAGTGCCCAGATCGTTACGCCTTTCGTGCGGGTCGGAACTTACCCGACAAGGAATTTCGCTACCTTAGGACCGTTATAGTTACGGCCGCCGTTTACTGGGGCTTCAATTCGTAGCTTCGCTTGCGCTAACCACTCCTCTTAACCTTCCAGCACCGGGCAGGCGTCAGCCCCTATACTTCACCTTACGGTTTTGCAGAGACCTGTGTTTTTGCTAAACAGTCGCCTGGGCCTATTCACTGCGGCTCTCATGCGCTTGCACGCTCAAGAGCACCCCTTCTCCCGAAGTTACGGGGTCATTTTGCCGAGTTCCTTAACGAGAGTTCTCTCGCACACCTTAGGATTCTCTCCTCGACTACCTGTGTCGGTTTGCGGTACGGGCACCTCTCACCTCGATAGAGGCTTTTCTTGGCAGTGTGAAATCAGGAACTTCGTCCATACGGACTCGTCATCACAGCTCAACGTATTAGTGTGCGGATTTGCCTACACACACGCCTTACTGCTTGAACAGAGACAACCAACGCTCTGCTTACCCTATCCTACTGCGTCCCCCCATTTCTCAAACGGTGAGGAGGTGGTACAGGAATATCAACCTGTTGTCCATCGCCTACGCCTATCGGCCTCGGCTTAGGTCCCGACTAACCCTGAGCGGACGAGCCTTCCTCAGGAAACCTTAGTCATACGGTGGACGGGATTCTCACCCGTCTTTCGCTACTCATACCGGCATTCTCACTTCTAAGCGCTCCACCAGTCCTTCCGGTCTGACTTCAACGCCCTTAGAACGCTCTCCTACCACGCATCCATACGGATGCATCCACAGCTTCGGTGAATCGTTTAGCCCCGATAAATTTTCGGCGCAGCGTCACTCGACCAGTGAGCTATTACGCACTCTTTAAATGATGGCTGCTTCTGAGCCAACATCCTGGTTGTCTAAGCAACGCCACATCCTTTTCCACTTAACGATTACTTTGGGACCTTAGCTGGTGGTCTGGGCTGTTTCCCTCTTGACTACGGATCTTATCACTCGCAGTCTGACTCCCGTGTATAAATATCTGGCATTCGGAGTTTGTCTGAATTCGGTAAAGCGAGATGCCCCCCTAGTCCAAACAGTGCTCTACCTCCAGTATTCTCAATCACGAGGCTAGCCCTAAAGCTATTTCGGAGAGAACCAGCTATCTCCAGGTTCGATTGGAATTTCTCCGCTACCCACACCTCATCCCCGCACTTTTCAACGTACGTGGGTTCGGGCCTCCAGTAAGTGTTACCTCACCTTCACCCTGGACATGGGTAGATCACCTGGTTTCGGGTCTACGACCACGTACTAATTCGCCCTATTCAGACTCGCTTTCGCTGCGGCTCCGTCTTATCAACTTAACCTCGCACGTAATCGTAACTCGCCGGTTCATTCTACAAAAGGCACGCTATCACCCATTAACGGGCTCTAACTACTTGTAGGCACACGGTTTCAGGATCTATTTCACTCCCCTTCCGGGGTGCTTTTCACCTTTCCCTCACGGTACTGGTTCACTATCGGTCACTAGGTAGTATTTAGCCTTGGGAGATGGTCCTCCCAGATTCCGACGGAATTTCACGTGTTCCGCCGTACTCAGGATACATTCAAGAGGGAATGAGGTTTCACTTACAGGGCTTTTACCTTCTATGGCGGGCCTTTCCAAGCCGCTTCAACTATCTCATTCTTTTGTAACTCCGTATAGAATGTCCTACAACCCCAAAGAGCAAGCTCTTTGGTTTGGGCTCTTCCCGTTTCGCTCGCCGCTACTCAGGGAATCGAATTTTCTTTCTGTTCCTGCAGGTACTTAGATGTTTCAGTTCTCTGCGTCTGTCCTCAACACGCTATGTATTCACGTGAAGATACTATGCGATTAAACATAGTGGGTTCCCCCATTCGGAAATCTCTGGATCAAAGCTTACTTACAGCTCCCCAAAGCATATCGGTGTTAGTGCCGTCCTTCATCGAC
>NZ_JBBOSU010000001.1:0-10000 GCF_038005225.1 Solibacillus sp. FSL K6-1523 | reverse complement strand
CAAAGCAAATATGATTTTAATATTCTTTCGTAATCACTCGTGAAATATAAAAGTTGCGATTTGCTGCTAAATCAATAATATCGCCTGAATTAATTAATTTAACAAGAGGACGCGTTGGTGCATATTTATTGATGAACATTACTTCACCTAACTCTAAATTTGATAATTCAATTTTTGTGCCAATCGGTAAATCGACAACTATATCAACAAGTGCTTGGACAACCTGAGCATCAAACTTTCCAAACTCCTCTTCTTTAATCATTTCAATCACTTTAAAGGGAGATTGCTTTAAACGGTATAATCTTTCACTTATCATCGCATGGAATACATCCGCAACCGCTATAATTTGGGCAAAGTTCGTAATTGAACTCATCTTTTCACCCTTTGGATAACCACTACCATTTAATCGCTCATGATGCTGATAAATTGCTACTTTCATGACTTCTTTAAGTGCTGGTAGATCCTTAACAAGTAAATAACTATAATAAGGATGCTGTCTAACCTCAGCGAATTCAATTTCTGTTAGTGCACTTTGCTTATCACGAATACGGGGAGCTACCTTGGCCATACCACTATCTGCCAACATTCCTGCGATAGCTACTTGAATGATAGTACCACGATCATGCCCTAATTTTTTTGAAATAATTGAAGCAATCAATCCCGTCGCAATACAGTGATGGAATAAGTAATCTTTTGCATTGGAATAACTGTTTAAATCAAATATGTACGAACGATCTTCTAATACCTTTTCAATTAAAGGGATAATCATTCCTCGAACTTTTGTAATATCGATTTTTGCACCCGCTTGCCAATTTCCAAATTCCCTTTTTATTTGAGCAATGGCATCATAATAATCGGTTTCAAAACTTGTGTAATTCGATAATTTAATTATTGTTGTCTCTACTTCTATTTGTTTTTCAGTTAATACTTCTAATTTCTTTTCTTTATATATTAAAATCTCTTTTAAATTAAACATCTCAAAAATGCGGAAATGTTCATGAATGATCTTTGCGTTTTTGTAAATAATCGGATATTGTGTATTGGCAAAAATATCTTCAGCTACGATTTTTCCTAATTGTAACTCTTCCACCCTCATAACTACTGTTTCCAATGTCACACACCCCTAATTTAAGTAATTTATTCCTATTGTATCGAACAATTTAACTATTGAGAAGATAATTTTAAAGTTTTATTGTTCATATTTCATTTGATTTAAGTAGAAATTTAAGAGGGGGGTCTTAGAGCTTGAAATGAACAAAATAAAAATGCCAAAACGTTTGTTTAACAACGTTTTGGCATTTTAAAATTTAAGTCACTTTATTGTAAAAAGAGCTTGTTAGACAGCTTCTTTCAATTAACTTATTCTACATCATCTTCATCATCGATGTCTGATGTATCTTCGTCCTTCTTAACCCGTGCTACAGTAGCTACAAATTCATCCTCTGCCAAACGAATTAAACGAACACCTTGTGTGCTACGACCAATAACAGATATATCTTTTACATCCATACGAATCAACATACCGTTAATTGTAATTAACATAATATCTTCTGTTCCATCGACAGCCTTCACGGCACACATCTTACCATTCTTCTCTGTAATTTGCATCGTTTTTAAGCCTAAGCCACCGCGACTTTGTACGCGATACTCAGATTCAGGTGTACGTTTCCCATAACCCTTTTCTGTTACAACTAAAATTTCCTGCTCGGGTTCAATAATTTCCATACCAACGACATGATCGCCTTCACGTAATTTAATACCACGTACGCCGGCTGCTGAACGTCCCATTGAACGAATGTCTTCTTCTTTAAAGCGAACTAACATCCCATCACTAGTACCGATAATGATTTCTTTCGTACCATCTGTTAGATGAACAGATATTAAATCATCATCATCGCGTAACGTAATCGCAATTAAACCATTTGTACGGATATTGGCAAATTGAATAACTGGCGTACGTTTTGTAACACCTGTTTTTGTCGTAAAGATAAAGTACGCATCTTCTTCAAACTCAGCCACGCGAATCATTGCCGTTACTTTTTCTTCTTTATCGATATTAAGTAAGTTTACAAGTGGCAAGCCTTTTGCTTGACGCCCGTACTCTGGAATTTCATAACCTTTTGCACGGAATACTTTACCTTTTGATGTGAAGAATAAAATTGTATCATGTGTAGAAGTGAATAATAAATGCTCCACAAAGTCATCTTCGTTTGTGCCCATCCCTTGTACACCACGACCACCACGTTTTTGCGAACGATATGTATTCGCAGCTAGACGTTTAATATAGCCATTATGCGTTAATGTAATAACTGAGTTTTCACGTGGTATTAAATCTTCATCCTCAATCATTTCTAACCCACCCGCAGTAATTTCTGTACGGCGATTATCATTAAAACGCTCTTTTATTTCTGTAATTTCAGTTCGAATAATATCTACAACTTTTTCCTCATCAGCTAAAATAGCTTTTAATTCACCAATTAGCTTCTGAAGCTCTTGATATTCCGCTTCAATCTTTTCACGTTCTAATCCACTTAAACGAACAAGACGCATATCTAAAATAGCTTGTGCCTGGCGTTCAGATAAATCAAATCGCTCCATTAATTGGGGTTTCGCTTCTTCACCATTTCGAGAACCACGAATAATTGCAATAATCTCATCAATATGGTCTAAAGCGATACGTAAACCTTCCAAAATATGCGCGCGTTCCTCTGCTTTTCGAAGTTCATATGCAGTACGACGTTTGATGACTATTTTTTGATGCTCTAAGTAATGGTAGAGTACATCTTTTAACCCTAATACTTGCGGCTGTCCATCAACTAATGCCAACATATTTACACCAAAGCTAGATTGCATGGCTGTTTGTTTATATAAGTTGTTAAGTACAACATTGGCATTTGCATCACGACGTACTTCGATGACAATACGCATCCCGTTACGATCAGATTCATCACGTAAATGTGTAATCCCATCAATCTTCTTATCACGTACTAACTCAGCAATTTTTTCAATTAACTTTGCTTTATTTACTTGATAAGGAAGTTCACTTACTAAAATAGTCTCTTTGTTATTAGAGGTTTGCTCAATTTCAACTTTTGCACGTATTGTAATGGAGCCACGTCCTGTTTCATAAGCACGGCGAATACCACTGCGTCCTAAAATAATTCCCCCTGTTGGGAAGTCAGGGCCAGGGATAATTTCCATCAGTTCTTCTGTTGTAATTGCCGAGTTATTTGCAATAGCTAATACGCCATCAATTGCCTCGCCTAGATTATGTGGTGGAATATTAGTTGCCATACCAACAGCAATACCAGTTGCACCATTAACGAGTAAGTTTGGATACCGCGCTGGTAATACTTTCGGTTCGTTCTCACTACCATCGTAGTTTGGTTCGAAATCGATTGTATCCTTGTTAATATCTCGCAGCATTTCCATTGCGATCTTTGACATACGTGATTCGGTATAACGCATTGCTGCTGCACCATCACCATCAATTGAACCAAAGTTCCCATGACCGTCTACAAGCATATAACGATAACTGAAATCTTGTGCCATACGCACCATTGCTTCATAAATAGAGGAGTCACCATGTGGGTGGTATTTCCCCATTACATCCCCAACGATACGAGCACTTTTTTTGTAAGGTTTATCTGCTGTATTTCCTAATTCCTGCATCCCATATAAAATACGACGGTGTACAGGCTTTAGTCCATCACGAACATCTGGTAAAGCACGCGAAACAATAACACTCATCGCATAGCTTAAAAAGGATGATTTGATTTCGGTTGTAATATTTCTTGATTCAATATGTCCATGTTGAATGTCCGACAAAAAAAGGACCTCCTTCCAATTACACTAACTGTTACGTATCCAAGTCTTGCACGTATACCGCGTTTTCCTCAATAAAGTCACGACGGGGACCTACTTCATCACCCATCAAATGGTCAAAAATTCGGTCGGCTTCAATTGCATCATCTAATTCTACTCGAATTAATGTACGTTGATCCGGATCCATTGTTGTATCCCATAATTGAGTTGCGTCCATCTCACCTAAACCTTTATAACGTTGTACAACTGGTCTTGGTAATTTAGGCAAACGCTCTAAAATTTCTTCTAATTCGATATCTGAATAACAGTATTCAACATGTTTCCCTTGTTTCACTTGGTACAATGGCGGTTTCGCTGCATACACATAACCCGCTTCAATTAACGGTCTCATAAAACGGAAGAAGAACGTTAATAATAAAACACGAATATGCGCGCCATCTACATCGGCATCGGTCATAATAATGATTTTATGATATCTCGCTTTTTCTAAATTGAATTCCTCACCAATACCTGTACCGAAAGCTGTAATCATTGCACGGATTTCGGCATTCGATAAAATACGATCTAAACGTGCTTTTTCAACGTTTAAAATTTTCCCACGTAACGGTAAAATTGCTTGGAAATGTCGGTCACGTCCTGATTTTGCTGAACCACCGGCAGAGTCACCCTCTACGATGTAAATTTCTGATTCAGCAGGGTTTGTAGATGAACAGTCTGCTAATTTACCAGGTAAACTCGATACTTCAAGTGCCGATTTACGACGCGTAAATTCACGTGCCTTTTTTGCTGCAACACGTGCGCGAGCTGCCATCGTTCCTTTTTCAATAATTTGACGAGCTACAGTAGGATTTTCAAGTAAGAAGCGTTCAAAACCTTCTGAGAATAACGCGTTTGTAATTTGGCTTACTTCTGAGTTACCTAGCTTAGTTTTCGTTTGTCCTTCAAACTGTGGGTCTGGATGTTTAATAGAGACAATAGCTGTTAACCCTTCACGTACATCTTCACCTGTTAAATTTGTATCTGCTTCTTTTATTATGTTTGCTTTACGGGCATAGTCATTAATGACACGTGTTAATGCTGTTTTAAAGCCAGATTCATGTGTACCACCTTCATACGTATTAATGTTGTTGGCAAAAGACATAATTGTCGAGTTAAAACCAGCATTATATTGCATTGCAATTTCTACAGTAATGCCCTCTTTTTCACCAAAAACGTCAATTGGATTATGAATTGGTTCTTTATTGCCATTTAAGTGTTCAACGTATTCGCGAATTCCGCCTTCGAAGTAAAACGTCTCAGAACGTTCTTTCCCTGTACGTTCATCTGCAATGGCAATGCTAATTCCGCGATTTAAGTAAGCTAATTCGCGAATACGCGTTGCTAAAATATCGTATTCATATTCTGTTGTTTCTTTGAAGATTTCTTCATCGGCTTTGAAACGTGTTATTGTACCGTTGCTTTCTGTTTCACCAATAACTTTGAGTTTTTGAACAGTATGACCACGCTCAAATTTAATTTCATGAACTTTACCATCACGTTGTACTTGAACAATTGTTTCGCTTGATAATGCATTTACTACTGAAGCACCTACGCCATGTAGACCACCAGATACTTTGTAGCCTCCACCGCCAAATTTACCTCCAGCGTGTAAAACAGTCATAATTACTTCAACCGCAGACATGCCCATTTTCTCTTGAATATCAACTGGAATACCACGACCGTTATCTTCTACACGAATCCAATTATCTTGTTCAATTGTGACTGAGATGTTTGTACAATAGCCGGCTAATGCCTCATCGATACTGTTATCGACGATTTCCCATACTAGATGGTGTAAGCCCTTTGAACTTGTTGCACCAATATACATCCCTGGACGTTTACGAACTGCTTCTAAGCCCTCTAATACTTGAATTTGATCCGCATCATATGACTGCTGGACTTTATTTTCCTCTAAAGTCACTTTAGTTCACCTACTCTTTCATAACCTCAGTATGCTTCTCTTTATAAAAGCGTAATACTTTTATTTTTCAAACACTCGCTTTTATTTCTTGCTACTCAATACTTCCTTGTTGTACAGAAAATAATTTAGCTTGTTTAATCGTGTCATGGTGAATCCCATCCACACTTGTTGTTGTCACAAAAGTTTGGACTTCGCCTTGAATTGTATTTAATAAATGCGATTGACGATAATCATCTAATTCAGATAAAACATCATCAAGCAGTAAAATTGGTGTTTCCTTCGTTTCTTGCTTAATTAATTCAATCTCCGCAAGCTTTAAAGATAATGCCGTTGTCCGTTGTTGACCTTGAGATCCATATGTTTGAACATCATAATCATTCACATAAAATTGTAAATCATCGCGATGCGGACCGACTAGGGTAACACCGCGGTCGATTTCCCGTTGCTTTACTTCAGCAAGTTTTTTTTCCAAGTATTTGGCCATTTCTTCAGCAGTCCAACTAGCCTCCATTCCTGCTACAGGACGATACTTAATAACTAGTTTCTCTAAACCGCGAGAAATACCGAAATGAATTGGTTCTGCCCATTCTTGTAAAAGCTCTATGAACTGGAACCTTTTACGAATAATTTGAATAGCAGCTTGGATGTATTGTTCTGTATAAATATCAAACATCATGTTATTTGCTAATGATGCTTTTCCTTGATTGCTTTTTAATAAATGATTACGCTGTTTTAAAATTTTTTGAAATGTAAGTAAATCGTGTAAATAAACAGGTGAAATTTGCCCTATCTCCATATCGATAAAGCGTCTTCTAATTTGAGGACTCCCTTTTACAACGTTTAAATCTTCTGGGGCAAACATGACAACATTCATTTGTCCTATATAATTACTCAACTTAGTTTGTTCAAGATGATTAATCTTACCCTTTTTGCCCTTTTTTGAAATCGTTAACTCGATCGGAACACGACCATAACGCTTTTCAATCACACCTTCTATTTTACCATAATCCGCTTCCCAACGTATTAATTCTTTATCGTTCGATGTACGGTGGGATTTGGCCATCGCTAAAACATAAATTGATTCCATAACATTTGTTTTACCTTGCGCATTTTCGCCAATAAAAACATTAATTTTGGACGAAAAATCAAGTGAAAGCGATTCATAATTACGATAGTTTTTTAGCTGCAAGCGTTCGATATTCATGAATTACATTTCCTCATTTTGAATAAATGCATCGATGATACGGAAACGTCCAGTACCTGGAATATTCACAAGATCTCCGTGGCGTAACTTTCTTCCTCTACGATCTTCCTTCTCACCATTGACAAATACTTCATGCTCGCTTAAAAACCATTTTGCCATACCACCAGAACTAATTGTATCGGTCATCTTCAACGCTTGTCCGAGCGTTATGTATTCTGTATCAATTACTAAGTCATTCAATATAACTCAGCCTCCTCGGGAATAAAGTCTATCTTTCTATCATACCTAAAAATCGATGAGAAGTAAAAAAAGACAGTCACTAGAAGGTGACTATCTCAATATTTTTTATTACAGAGTATTCGATTAGTACGTACGAACAGGTAAAATTAATTGTAAAATCGCATCATCTGCTACTGAACGTATGATAAAAGGCCTCATTGCACCAGTAAACTGGATAATGACATCTTGCCCATCAATTGCTTTTAAAGCCTCCATCATATATTTCGCACTGAATGAAATTTTTAAAGCTTCACCATCTAACGTCTCAACTTGAATTTGCTCTTCTACCTTACCAATTTCAGGTGAATTCGATGAAATTTCAACGGTATTGGATTGTAAAGTTTCAAAACGTACAACATTATTTCGATCTTCACGAGCAAGTAATGACGCACGGTCGATTGCTTGTAATAATGATTTTCCGTTAATTGTTACATTTGTTTTGTAATCTTCCGGAATTAAACGAGATGTATCTGGATAATTCCCCTCAAGTAAACGCGAGAAGAATAGAACATCATCTGTTTTAAATAATACTTGTTGATTTGTTAAAACAATTTGTACAGGATTTGTCGAATCATCTAAAATTTTAAACAGTTCATTAAGACTTTTCCCTGGAATAACAACTGATGTGATATCTGTCGGTAAATTTTCCAGTTTTACTTTACGTCTCGCAAGACGGTGGCTATCCGTCGCGATGCATATTAATTCATCTGCTTCTACCTTCCAGTTGACACCTGTCAACACGGGGCGACTTTCAGAGGTAGCTACCGCAAATACAGTTTCGCGAATAATTGATTTTAGTAAATCCGCTGGAATTGAAAATTGTCGATCAGCTGATAGTTCAGGTAGTAAAGGATATTCAGATGCATCTGAACCAATTAGGTGGAATTCTGATTTACCTGAACGAATATTTGTAGCAAAGCCGTTTGTTACTTCAATTTCAACTTCATTTGTTGGTAATTTACGAACAATCTCATTAAACATACGAGCTTGTAATACAATTGAACCTGTTTCGCTAATGTTTATAATTTGTTCGCCATTTTCTTCAACAGGGATGAATGTTTGAATCGTAATGTCAGCATCACTACCTGTTAAATTAATTCCCTCATTCGTTACATCTATTTTAATCCCCGTTAAAATTGGAATCGTTGTTTTTGTATTAACAGCTTTCATTACATCATTTAATCCATTTAAAAAACGGTCACGTAAAATATCAAATTTCATTATTTAACCTCACTTATATATTATTTATTTATTAAAGATATTAATAGATATAGTAATAGGGCCTGTGGATTTGTGGATAACTACTATTCTAGTTAGTGTATACGCATTATTCACATGTTAGTAACTTGTGAATAGCATTGTGTGAAAATGCTAGTGTTATACACAGCTTATTTACCTAACATACTTCGAATTTGTTTAATGTCTTGCTGCAATTGTTGATCTATTTTTAAGAGTTTGGATATTTTTTCATGTGCATGGATGACGGTTGTATGATCTCGTCCTCCAAATTCTTCCCCTATTTTAGGCAATGAGAAATCTGTTAACTCCCGCGATAAAAACATCGCAACTTGACGTGGAAAGGCGATTGATTTCGTACGTCGCTTCGTGGTGAAGTCTTCAAGACGTATATTGAAATGCTCTCCAGTAGCTGTTTGTATATCAAAGATGGAAACCTTACGTGGCTTGGAGTTTGGCATTATGTCTTTTAACGCCTCGGCTGCCAGTTCTGGTGAGGCATCCTTATTTACCAATGATGAATAGGCAACAACACGAATTAAAGCACCTTCAAGTTCGCGAATATTTGTATCGACTTGATTTGCAATATATAACATTACTTCATTCGGGATATCTAGACCGTCTGCTTTCGCTTTTTTTCGTAAAATAGCGATACGTGTTTCTAAGTCTGGTGGTGCGATATCAGTAATTAATCCCCATTCAAAGCGAGAACGCAAGCGGTCCTCTAATGTTGGGATTTCTTTAGGTGGTCGGTCACTTGAAATGACAATTTGCTTTGATTCTTCATGTAGCGTATTAAACGTATGGAAAAATTCCTCTTGTGTCGATTCCTTCCCAGCTAAAAATTGAATATCATCGATTAGTAGAACATCTACATTGCGATATTTGTTTCGGAAATCAATTGTTTTATTATCTCGAATCGAGTTAATAAATTCATTTGTAAATTTCTCAGAAGAGAGATAGACAACATTTGCCTTTGGATTATGTTCCTTCACATAATGTCCAATTGCGTGCATTAAGTGTGTTTTACCTAATCCAACACCTCCGTAAATAAAGAAGGGGTTATATGCTTTAGCAGGGGCCTCAGCTACAGCCAAACTTGCTGCATGGGCAAAGCGATTTCCAGAACCAATAACAAATGTATCAAATGTATATTTAGGATTAAGCATCCCTGGTGTCGTGTCGTGTTGATCACTATTCCTTGCTTGTGTTATTGGAGGGGGAAGTTCAAAATCATCTGTATTTTGATCCTTCTGAACAACAAACTTTATGAGTAGATCTTCGCCAGTCAACTCATTTAAAATGCCTGTAATCATATGAACGTAGTAATTTTCAAGCCAATCACGAGCAAAAGAGTTAGGAGCTGAGATTGTGACATTTGTGCCACTATGGGCCAGCAGTTTGGTCGCTTTCAACCAAGTATCGAAGCTCGGCTTTGATATTTTCTGTTCAGCTTGGGTAAGCACAGCATTCCATAAATTTTCTAAATGTTCCAA